>JAFGIC010000261.1 GCA_016929815.1 Deltaproteobacteria bacterium | reverse complement strand
GGGAAAAATAATTGAAAACATTCAAACAATTACCTACTTGAAATACCGGGCTAAAAGGTTATAATAAGAAACAAGAATCGAATAAATCAGGAGGATTATTCAAATGGATTCAATTACAGTCTCAAGAGACAGGGTTCAGACCAGGGTAAATGAATTTGTACGGAGCGTCTATAACTGGATGTGCATAGGCCTTGCTGTTACCGGTTTCACGGCATGGTATATTGCCGGCAGTCCGTCTATAATGAAAGTGATCTCCGGGGGGATGTTCTGGCTGCTTATTATAGCCACCCTGGGCCTTGTATTTGTCATAAGCGGCATGATAGACAGGATAAGCGCAGGCACCGCGACCGGACTCTTTGTCCTCTATTCCGCACTTATGGGTGCGATGCTATCGTCGATATTTCTTGTTTATAAATTTGAATCTATAGCAAGCACCTTTTTCATCTGTTCCGGGACATTTCTGGCATGCAGCATCTACGGGTGGACTACAAAGAGAGACCTTACATCCGTCGGCGGATTTATGATGATGGGATTAATCGGCATCATCATTGCCTCTGTTGTAAATATCTTCATGGGAAGCGCTATGGTATATGCCGTAATAAGCTATATAGGCGTTATAGTCTTTGTCGGTTTGACCGCGTACGATACGCAAAAGATAAAAAATATGGCACTTTCTCAACCTGACGGCCTTGATGGCGCGGTTGTCAGAAAAGGCGCCATCCTGGGGGCGCTTTCCCTGTATCTGGATTTCATAAACCTTTTTCTCATGCTCTTAAGGATCTTCGGCCAGAGCCGGGATTAAGGCCGGAAGCAGACATATCAATAATAACATCCCCCTGATTTAATTTTTCATTGACGGGGGATGTTTTTTTATGGGATATATTTCTATATTTTATAAGGAATATCCCGGCTGCCGGGATTTTATGGATAATAAACGGACTTTTATAATCGGAGACATCCATGGATGTCTCGACATGCTCAGGGGCCTCATGGATAAAATCGACTGGGACCCTGAAAAAGACAGGCTCATATTCCTGGGCGATTATATTGACAGGGGCAAGGATTCCAAGGGTGTAATCGATTATATCATCGGTCTGAAAAAGATTTCACCGAACGTCCAGTGCCTGATGGGAAATCATGAAGAGCTGTTTATGAATTATATCAACGGCCAGGATGAAGGCTCGTTTCTATATAACGGCGGTGTAACCACCTTAAACAGTTACCATTATAAAGGGAATGGGAAGATTGACGCCGAACACATCGAATTCTTGAAATCCCTTCTCCTCATGATCGAGCTTGACGACTATTATATTGTACATGCCGGCATGAAACCGGGGGTTGATGTAAAAGAACAGACCGCAAAGGATACCCTCTGGATCAGAGAACCGTTTATATTCTCGGATTATGATTTCGGGAAAAGGATCATTTTCGGGCACACGCCATTTTCCTCCCCCCTTATCATGGATAATAAGATAGGCCTGGATACCGGCGCTGTCTTTGGAAATAAGCTGACATGTCTTGAAATTCCCGCCATGAAATTCTATTCAATAGAGGCTTAGGCATTTGTCCGGTCAAAATGATATGACCTCCGCTATAGGGCTGACATCCACCATCCCGGTAGAAATAATATACGCAGCCGGCCTTACGCCTGTCGATCTCAACAACCTCTTTATAGCGTCGGAAAAATCCGAATCCATGGTAAAAGAAGCTGAAGCAGCCGGCTTTTCGCATAATATCTGCGCCTGGATCAAAGGGATATACTCGGCGGTCCTGGACAACAACATAAAACAGGTTATAGCGGTAATGGGCGGTGACTGCAGCAATACCATCGCCCTGGCAGAGATACTTGCCAGGAAAGGGGTAAATATAATATCCTTTGAGTATCCCCTGAGTAAGAACCGGGATTTCCTGGCATCTCAGATGGACAGGCTGAGGCTGGCCCTTTCAACCACATGGGACAGGATAGAAGAAACCAGGCAGCATCTCAACAGGATAAGAATGAAACTAAATGAGTTCGACAGGCTCACCTTTGAGGAAAACGTGGTGACAGGTCTTGAAAACCACCTCTTTCTGGTAGGCAGTTCCGATTTCAACTCCGACCCCGTTAAATTTGAGAAAGACCTTGATAATATTATCCGGGAAGCCGTTAAAAGGCCCCCGAGAAAGGAGGAGATCAGGCTGGGTTACCTGGGCGTCCCGCCTGTATTTACAAACTTTTATGAATTCATAGAATCAATGGGCGGAAGGGTTGTGTTTAATGAGGTTCAGAGACAGTTCAGCATGCCGTACTTCTGTAAAGACATTGTTGACCAGTATCTCAGATACACATATCCCTATGATATAGGCGGAAGGATAGAAGACATCAAAAATGCCGTTAAGGAAAGAAGGCTGGATGGCCTTATACATTACACCCAGACCTTCTGTTTCAGGCAGCTCTATGACATGATCATAAGGAAGGAAAGCCCCGTTCCTGTCCTTACACTTGAGGGAGACAGGCCGGGAAAGATAGACAGCCGCATCGCCCTCCGCATAGAGACCTTTATCGAGATGCTGAAGGACAGAATATAAACGCCTCAGCCCATCACCTTCCTGATAACCTCTGCAAGTTTGCTCATCCCAAAAGGTTTATTAAGAATTGCCTCCCCGGGAGGTGATTCCCGCGAAGTATGCCTATGAAGAAAGGAAGACCGATAAGAAATACAATCAGGACAAAAATCTCAGTAGATAAGTTCATGTTTCCTGCCCCTGATATGGATTTTTTTCATATGATAATAAAAGGTTAATCATAATCAGTCAATTTAAATAATCCCTAATCCATTATCAGGTCATTAAATAAATTGTCTCCTGATAAGCAGGTTGCCCTATTGTCACCAAATCGACATCCTGTCAAAATTCCATATTCAAAATTCCTGATGCATGACTCGATTTATAATTGTAATTTAATTTACATTAATTTAGTGCAATTGCTTTTGTTAAAAATACTGGTATAATATTTGCATTTCTCAATTCTATCCGGCTGAAACCTCTATTTTTTATATGCGACATCTCATACACGGTGCAACACCTGGACCGGAAGAGAAATATACTGCAGCGGGAACAAAAACTTATATACTTTTCAAACTCTTAAATATTTATCAACAACCTGAATTGTTAAAGGAAATTTATATATATTTCAGGTCTATTATAATCTTGATCTTTTTATCGATTCCTTGTTCCGTTTTCTCCGCCGAAGACATTAAAGGCGCCTTTGAAGAGGGTCATGTTACCGGGAAATCAAGGACATACTATTTTGAAAGGGACTATGATGCCGGGAATACAAGACAGGATATAGCCACAGGCGGTATGTTTTAATATTTATGTAAAGGCAATTACTCCGGTGAGATCGAAGACGTGTTTGCATGGCGCCTGACCGGTCAGCATCTGAAGCAGGATGATATCGGTGAAAGTGTGGGAGGACCTGTGGACACACACATGTACGGCATAGAGGCAGGGATAGAAACCCATGGGTTTGAAATAAGCCTTGTAGGCTCTGTAATCGGCGATGATGATATTATCTATCCCTGGGGTCATGATTTCCTGGTATCGGCAGTCGTATGCGACCTGTACCAGGCGGAAGGCAAGGGCTGGAGGGCCGTTCTGGTCTATGACTATTCAGAGATAGGCATCCCCGGTCTCATCGCAAAGGTCGCCCACGCCCAATTTAATACACCCGACAGGGGCAATAATGCCGGCCCGGATGTGAATGAAACCGATTTTGACCTGAGATATAAATTCAAGGGCACCCTTGACGGCACGGGTATAAGGGCAAGATACGGGGTCATTAACCAGGACAAATCCCTGGGCGGCGAAGACTACACGGACATGAGGATGCAATTAACCTATGATTTTGAATTTTAATTTTACAGGAGGGTAATATTATGAATAAAACTTTAATATCCTTTTTAATATTTGTTTTTACCTTGCCCACGGCAACATTAGCAGGCGAAATGGCCCCTCAGTCGGTGGTCGATCTGGCGAACTCAACCCTTTCAAAGCTCGGGACAAACCCTGCTATTGTGGCTGCGGTCAAGGCCCAGAATGAAAAAAACCTGAGCATTGACGAGATAAAAGAGACAGATAAGAAATGGCAGGCCCATGTGGGCATCGCGGATTACATGAGCGCGATAATGGAGTCGGAATGCGGCAAGGCCCTGCGCGATATACAGAAGAGCGCCCCCTATTATTCGGAGATCTTCGTAATGGACAACCAGGGCGCGAATGTCGCCATGACGGACAAGACATCGGATTACTGGCAGGGCGATGAGGACAAATTCATAAAATCCTACAATGAAGGAAATGGGGCCGTGTTTATAGACGAGGTTAAATTCGACGCCAGCGCCCAGGCATACCTTGTACAGGTATCCGTCCCCGTAAAGGACGGCAAAAACGTTATAGGCGCAATTACAATAGGAATAGACGTGGATAAGATTGAATAGCTTGCAGGTTTCTTACAAGGAGACGTGGACCGCTATTTTTTTGAAAGGAGTGGTAAAATGAAATGGTTTAACGATCTAAGGATCGGCATGAAGATGGGTATAAGTATTACGTTAATGATCATGCTCATAATCTTTTTAGGGATAATGGGCTATCTTAACATGAAAAGCATAAACAAAAATCTTGATGAGATATCCTCCATAAGGCTGCCTGCCATCGACAGTATCATAGAGTCGGACAGAGATCTCCAGCAGCTGCTTGTCGCCGAAAGATCGATGATCTTTGCTGATGTGAGTTCCGACATATTTGCAAATCTTGTCGCGGATTACGAGGAAAATATCCGGCAGTCCGAAGAACGCTGGAATACATATAAGGGACTTGCAACCACCGAAGAAGAAAAGGCGATCATACCTGAATATGAAGAGGCCAGGGAAGAATGGCTGGAATTCACTAGGAAGGTGGTGGACAGCAGAAAGTCCGACACCAGGCAAGGGAGAACCGAGGCGATCGATTACACCCTCGGCCCCGCCATGGAAAAATTCGAGAATATGAGAAACTACCTTGATCAGCTGACGGAGATCAACCTGAAGATCGCCGAGGAGGCCCGCCAGGATGCCTCTGAAATCTATAAATCCACGTTAATTACCTTTTTTATAATAATAGCAATAGGTATTTTTATAGGGGTTTTCCTCGCTTTTATTATAGATTTCGGGATTATAAGGCCTGTCAAGGCCGCAATGGAAGGGTTAAGAGATATTGCCGAGGGAGAGGGAGATCTTACCAGGAGGCTTAATATAAAAAGCAGGGATGAGGTGGGTGAACTGGCCAGATGGTTTAATATATTCATGGAAAAACTGCGGGGGATTATCGGCGAGCTCGCCCAAAGCACAAAAATACTGGGAATTTCTTCAAATGATCTGTCCGGCCTTTCCTCCGAGATGGCAGAAGGGACAAACAATATGTCTGCGAAATCCAGGACCGTGGCCTCGGCCTCCGAGGAAATGAGCTCCAGCATGACCTCCATCGCGGCATCCATGGAGCAGGCCTCAACGAATCTTGACATAGTGGCCAGCTCGGCTGAGGAGATGAGCGCAACCATTAATGAGATAGCCAAGAATGCGGAGACCGCAAGGGACATCACGGGCAAAGCAGTCACCCGGTCCGGCAGCGCTTCCGCAAAGGTGGATGATCTCGGAAGGTCGGCTAAGGAGATAGGCAAGGTCACGGAGGCCATTACCGAGATATCGGAACAGACGAACCTCCTTGCATTAAATGCCACCATAGAGGCTGCCCGCGCCGGAGAGGCAGGCAAGGGATTTGCCGTAGTGGCAAATGAGATCAAGGAACTCGCGAAACAGACTGCTGATGCCACAGAGGAGATAAAAAAACGTATCAAGGATATTCAGGATAACACCTCAGGCACGGTTGTGGAGATCGGCGAGATAAGCACGGTTATAAATGATGTCAACGAGATAGTTACAACGATCGCGACTGCCGTTGAAGAGCAGTCCACCGCCACCAGAGAGATAGCAGGCAATGTATCCCAGGCATCCCAGGGAATCGGAAATGTGAACGAGAACGTCTCCCAGAGTTCAACGGTCTCCAATGAGATCGCCAGGGATATCGGAGACGTAAACAGCCTGGTCGAGGATATGAATAATGTAGGTTCAAAGGTAAAAAACAGCGCGGTTGAATTGAACAGGCAGGTTGAAAAACTCTCATCAATTGTAGGAAAATTCAAGATATAAAAGAAGATTCCCGGTACATTAAACCCTGCATCTGCATTGGCAGATGCAGGGTTTATTTTCTCTCATCCCCTCTTTCCGCTGATAAACTCCTCGGCAATCTCCACGTCCTTTTTGCTCCCGATATATAGCGGCACCCTCTGGTGCAGCTCATTAGGCTGAAGCTGAAGGATCGGGCCATTGCCGTCGCTCGCATATCCGCCCGCCTGCTGTACCACCATGGCAAGCGGATTAGCTTCGACCATCAGCCTCAGTTTTCCATGGGGCTTTTTCGGGTCTTTCATGTCGGCAGGATACATGAAGATGCCTCCCTTCAGGAGGTTTCTGTGGAAATCCGCTACAAGGCTCCCCACATACCTTGACGTGTAGGGCCGCCCCGTTTCCTTGTCCTTTGTTTTGAAATAATCCACAAGGGCCTTTGTCTTGTCGTCCCAGTACTGGTAATTGCTCTCATTCACGCTGTAGATCTTTCCCTTTTCAGGGATGCGTATGTTCTCATGGGAAAGAAGGAATTCGCCCACGCTGGGATACAAAGTGAATCCATGGACCCCGTTGCCGGCGGTATAGACCATCATGGTGCTCGAACCGTAAAGAAAATAGCCCGCAGCGACCTGCTTATAGCCCTGCTGAAGCGCATCGCTCAGGAGAAAATTTATGTCCGTATGATCGGAAACCTTCCTAAAGATGCCGAATATGGTCCCTATGCTTATGTTCACGTCTATGTTTGAGGACCCGTCCAGAGGATCAAAAAGCAGTATATAGTTGCCCTTTGGGTATTTATTGGGTATGTCGATAAGGTCGGCGATCTCCTCGGAGCCCATGCAGCAGAGCTGCCCTATGTGCTGCATCCTCTCTATGATAAGTCTGTTGGCATACACATCCAGTTTCTGAACCTGCTCTTCCTGGACATTGATCTCTCCGGTTGCGCCCAGGATATCGGCTAGACCTGCTTTGTTGACCTCCTTTGATATTATCTTGGCGGCTACTATCAGCTCATTAAGAAGAATCGTAAAGGCGCCTGTAGCCTCAGGATTTTCACGTTGCTGACTTAAAAGGTGCTGTGTTATTGTTATACCTGCTCGCTTGGCCATGATATTCCTCCTTTTTTATTTTATAATAAAAGCCCGTTTCCATATTGACAACCGGCACCGATAAGAGAGATGCTTAAAAACCGTCAATAACCTTACTGCAAATATACAGTAAACATGTTTAATTAGTCAAAATATTTTTCCGGCTCGGATGGCAAATGTCAACCCCTGATAAAACATATATAAGATTTACCGATACTGCAAAAGGAATCCCGTATTATGTCACAGATTCCTGGGGTATCCCGGAATTTGTTCTGCATATAATTGAGACCCTTAAAAACGCCGGATTTGACGCATACATTGTCGGAGGGGCCGTAAGAAATAAATTGCTGGATCGCCCGGAAGCGGACTGGGATATTGCCACTTCCGCGACCGGTGATGAAATAAACCGGATCTTTCATAATGTAAGGCATTTCTCTCTGAAGCATCAGACAATTACGCTGGTACATGAAGGATCGCATTACGAGATAACAACCATAGGCGCCTATGATGCCTCAGAAAGGACTATCAAGGGGGACCTCGGGCACAGGGATTTTACAATCAATGCCATGGCCTATGACCCCTCCGGGCAGGTTATTATTGATCCCTATAATGGGAGACAGGACCTGGGAAAAAGGATATTAAGGGCGGTCAGGGACCCCATTGAAAGATTCGGGGAAGACCCCCTTCGACTTATCAGGGCAATAAGGCTCTCCGCTGAATTCGGCTTCAGGATAGAAAAAAACACCATGGAGGCCATCATAAGCATGGCCCCTGAATTGATGCTTGCAGCCGCCGAAAGGATACGGGACGAGATGATGAAGATCCTCCTTACTGAACGGCCTTCACTGGGGTTCAAGCTCCTGAGAAAGACAGGGCTTCTTGGGGCATTTCTCCCCGAACTGATGGAGGGAATTCATAAAAAACAGAACAGCCGTCACAGGCACACCGTATTCGGGCATATCATGGAGACCGTTGACAGGGCGGAACAGGACCCGGTCTTAAGGCTGGCGGCCCTTTTCCACGATATCGCGAAGCCCCGCGTAAGAAAAAAGATCAACGGGGATTTCACCTTTTACATACACGCGGAGAAAAGCGCCGAAATGGCCGCTGAGATCATGGAACGCCTCAGGTTCAGCAATGAGAT
>JAFGIC010000260.1 GCA_016929815.1 Deltaproteobacteria bacterium | reverse complement strand
TGACTTTATTGTCAGGACCGGTGAAAGAGCCGTGCCTGTAGAAATAAAATATAAAAGAATGAAAAAGCCTGAGATGACCAGATCCCTCCATAATTTTATAGCAGCATATCAGCCTGACAGGGCCGCAGTTGTAAATTTGAGTTTCAGCGGGAGGATTGAGACGGGAAAAACAGAGGTCTATTTCATGCCTTTTTATGAATTAATCAATAATGATTTTCACATTTAACGAAAAAATGACAACACTCTTTTTGATATTCAATCACACATTCACCGGCGTCCAGAGGGCTGATGCGCTTAAGGCGCTGGATGTGACCTTTATAGAGGAGATGCCGCCTTCCCTAAAGGAGATATGGAAAAACATACCTTCTGACCTGGAAAGCATAGATGCATACCTTGAGCCAATACAGACTTGGTTGAAGGTTCATGCCGTGGAGGATGATTATGTCCTTATCCAGGGCGATTTCGGGGCCTGTTACATCATGGTCAATTTCGCTTTCCGGCTGGGCCTTATCCCAATCTACTCCACCACGGATCGTGAAACGGAAGAGGAATTTGATCGAAACGGTGGAATAAAAGTGACCCATCATTTTCAACACCGCATATTCAGGAGGTATGAGAGCCTTTAAAACATTTCATTGCCACTGCACGATATCTGGGGATATTGTGCAGTGGCAATGAAATGTTTGATATTAAAAAAGAATGGCTTCGAATTGCCGATGCAATACAGGCTGTATAATCCTGGTATTATTTGGAACAACGGGAGATGCCATCTTGCACATTGAATTAACCTTGAGGTGAGTTATGGAACAAGAGATAAAACCAAAATTAATGATCATGTCGCTCGGCGGCTCCCCTGAACCTTTGGTAAAAAGCATTCAATCATATTCTCCCGCTAAAATCATCTTTTTTGCTTCTCATGATTCCGTATCGTTATCAGGTGATATCTTTAAGGCTTTGGATTTTAAACCTGCCTCTGAATTTGAAATTACTGAAAATCCCAATTCCATCTTTGAATGCTGCAAAGCCGCATTGCGGGCGATAGAACGGGTAAAAAAGGCAGGCATTACCTGCAGTGAAGTCATGGTCGATTATACCGGCGGCACTAAGGTTATGACAGCCTCCCTCATTATGGCTGCCGTAGGTTATCCCTTCCAGTTCAATTATGTCGGAGGTGATCTGCGCAATAAGGGAGGCGTGGGGATTGTAACTGATGGCCATGAAAAAATGTTTGCAGAAATGAACCCGTGGTCGATTTTTGCAGAGGTGGAGCGCCGCCAGGTTATTACCCTTTTTAACAAACGTAATTATTCAGCGGTTATTGAAATAATTAACTCTATAGACAGAGAGCT
The DNA here is from genome assembly GCA_016929815.1 of Deltaproteobacteria bacterium. Lineage (GTDB taxonomy): Bacteria > Desulfobacterota > DSM-4660 > Desulfatiglandales > HGW-15 > JAFGIC01. The sequence goes on along the minus strand of JAFGIC010000260.1, from coordinate 2,745 downwards.
TCCATTGCAGGTTAAACAGTATTTTAAATTTATCAAACCATTGGCGGAAGGATTTCTCTATTGGGATCAGTTCAATCATGCTGCGGCCTATCGAAAGATTGATGAAGGTTCAAATCTGCTCAAAGAATATCTCTCTGCCTTTACAATCTCTGAACTGGAACCTTTTTATAAAGGTGTGCTTGAACGCAGGGCATTTCTCAGCCGGATAATAGAGAAATCCAAAAACGACAAATATCATATGATCTTAGTTACGGACCTATTAAATAACGCAAAAAGGAGGATGGAGAGCAGCCGTTATGATGATGCGGCGGCAAGGATTTACAGGGCGCTGGAATTATACGGCCAGATAATATTTAAAGCCGTTGCAGGTTGCGATAATGACAGCGTGAAGCCGGAAATGATACCGGTGGAGTTAAAAGATGAGTTCGTCAGAAAATATCGCGATCCGCAAAAAGGTATCTTAAAACTTCCTCAAACCGCCACTTTCGAATACCTTAAAGAAAAAGGACATGAAGCAGGGAAAAGATTTTTTGAGAAACAGAAAGAAATAAAGAAAATCCAGAATAATAGAAATGATTCCATTCTTGCTCATGGTACAACCCCTATCAGTGAGAATGCAGCCAATGCAATTTTTCAAACAGTTGTAAACTTCGTTCAGGAGTCATATTTTTTTGATTTTCCAAGACTACCTTAGCAAGGCTTCACTGCTCTTTGACAACTGAATATCGCAACGTTGCAATGCTTTTAATATAGGCTGCATCCTGTTAAATTTTTCTGAAAAAACAGGAGGCAGTTTATGATAGCGTATATAAAGACCCAGGGCGCAAAGATAGTAAAGGAGGGGAGGCATCTGGTAGTAAGGAAGGATGGCGGCATATACAATACCCTCTTCACCTACAAGCTGGACCAGCTTCTTATCTTCGGCAATATAGACATAACGCACGGCGCTATGGTCCGGCTCATGAGGGAGAACATAGACACCGTGTTCCTCACCATAAACGGAAGATATCTTGGCAGGCTTGCCGCGGCTGAGGCTAAAAACGTATTCCTTCATAAAAGGCAATATCATCTTCTTGACGACTTTGACTTCGGTCTGCGCATGGCCAAGTCTATCGTGGCAGGAAAGCTCTCAAACATGTCCACGCTTCTTCAAAGGATAAAGCGAAGCAAAAAGGAGCCTGTTTCAGGCCGGAAGGCATCTGAGATCCAGGATCTGATGCCGCGGCTTATGAAGGCGGACAATATCGAGAGCGTCCGGGGATATGAAGGTCGGGCTACGGCCCTTTTCTTTGAAGCCTTCCCAAAAGGGTTTGTTGAAGACATGGGTTTTACAAAGAGAGTCAGAAGACCGCCCACAGACCCTGTCAACTCAGTTTTATCGCTGCTATATACCTTTTTAATGAACCGCGTCTATTCCGCGGTGCGAACAGCAAACCTTGACCCATACCCCGGCTTTTTACATTCCATAGATTATGGCCGTTATTCCCTTGTCCTTGACCTGATGGAGGAATTCCGAAGCATTATTGCTGAGACGTTGACGTTATCGCTCTTCAATTTAAAGATTCTTCAGATGGCGGATTTTGAGATTGAATCTCCCTCACAGCCTGAAATGGAACACCCTCCTGCGGCAGCCATGCCTGATGTGACGGCCGACCCCATAGGTCTTATTTCCATGAAAGAGGATGATGCAACCCAGTTTGACATCCCTGAACAGCGTATAGAAGAATCACCGCCGGGAGCAAATCCGTCGACCGGAAAATACCCTGTAAAGTTGAAACCGGAGGCCTTTAAAAGGGTTATTGACGCCTTTGAGAAAAAACTTACCACCGAATTTTATTATCCGCCTGCGGAGCGCAAGATGACATATGGGGATGCTGTCATGTATCAGGCAAACCATTACAGAAAGGTCGTGGAAGGGGAGGTTGAACAGTATCAGCCTGTTTTAATAAGATGATAACGCTTATAACATACGATATCACGGATCCGAAGCGATTAAGAAAATTGCACTCCTTTCTAAAGGATTTTGGGATAAACACCCAAAAATCCGTATTTGAATGTGAGCTTGAAGATGACGCAATGAAAAAGATCAGGGGTTATTGCAGGGAAAAACTTGACCTGGATGAAGATTCTGTAAGGATATACAGGATATGCGCCTCCTGTATAAGAAAGGTGGAGATCTCCGGACAGGGGATAAGGGTAACAAATATTGATTATATGGTGATCTAATATGGAAATGATTGTGGCATATGACATCGCGCATCCGCGCAGATTAAACAGGGTGGCTAAAATAATGAAGGATTATGGCGTGCGCGTCCAGAAATCCATATTTGAGGCGGAAGTGGACAGCAAGCGTTTTGCTGAGATGAAAAGGAGGGTCAGGGATGTCATACTTGAGGAAGAGGATGGGGTGAAATATTTTCCGCTGTGTGAGAAGTGCGCCGGGACAGTGGAGATAATCGGTCAGGGGGTATATGTCGATCCCGATAAGGAATATCTTGTTGTTTAAAATTCACAAATTCCATGCCTGCTATTCTCCCCTTTGCGCCAACCTGAAGAACAAATCAGCATAAAATAATAACAGCCTGTATTATTTATGTATTCTAAAAACCAATAAATCACGGTTCGCGCAAGACAATTTTTATTAGTATTTTTAGTGTGTTGTATTATTAAATGGGAAGCTTACAGGGTGAAAATTATATGATTCATAAAAAATATAATGAGGTTCGCGAAAAATGGTTTATAATG
>JAFGIC010000033.1 GCA_016929815.1 Deltaproteobacteria bacterium | reverse complement strand
TGTATTACTATCCTAACTCAAAAAATATTTTACATAATGAGGGCCTCTCAGTTTTGCATTCATTTGTGAGAGTACCCATATTATAGATAACAACGGCGACTCTATATTCTTATGGAAGCTTTTCAGATTGATGATTTAAAGATAAACCTTAATGTGGCAGGGGCCGGAGAATTCTCAAAGGTCAGCTATTCCTTGCGATATGGCCATTTTAATGAAATAAGCACTCCGAAATATATCTTTCAGTTTAATCTGAATGGAGAGATAAAATTCATAACAGGCCGTGGAAAAAGCTGGCCTGACCCATCGGAATGGCTTAAACGCACAGTCACAAATGACTGGATATACTACTCAACAGGCGGCTATAGCGGTGTTTATGATTCTTTAGGAGAATATTATCTTCCCTGCCTTCCCTACCCGAGCAATTCTATTAATTCCAGCGATCCTTTCAGCAATAAAGCCGTAAGTTCCGCAATTGATTCCTGGCATGAATTGCATGAAAAGATCACCACCCTTTATTCAGACTCTCTGCCGAACAGCCTGAAGAGCTTCTTTAATCTTGTCATAGTGCAATCTCCGGAGAATCTCAAACATAGATCACGCAGTTTACGTAAGATTATCGGAGACAGGATTACGGTTCTTCCCCCCGACTCAAGGCACGTGGATTATGAAGTAATTCCTGTAATAGTTGCTGACGGTTGTTTATACAAGTGCGGCTTTTGCAGGGTCAAATCGCGGCTGGATTTCCTAAACCGCTCAAGAGAGGATATAAAATCACAGATTAAAGGTCTGAAAGTTTTTTACGGCAGTGACATAACCAACTACAACGCGATATTTTTAGCGCAGCATGACGCACTTCACGCGGGTGAAGAGCTGCTTGAATTCGCGGCAGGCTATGCCTATAAGGCATTTGAAGTTGAACGGTCAAACCTTAAAGGGGCATCCCTGTATCTCTTCGGAAGCGTTGATTCAATCTTAAACTCCAATTATACTCTGTTTGACCGGTTGGAGGAGCTCCCTTTTTCGACTTATATAAATATCGGGCTCGAGTCGGCTGATGAGGAAACCCTTGCTGCTCTCAAAAAGGCCATTACTCCCGAAACGGTTGGCGAGGCCTTCGCCAGGATACTTGAAATAAACAGGAGGTATAAAAAGATCGAGATTACCGCAAACTTCCTGTTTGGCGACAATCTTCCGAAAGGGCATTTACCCTCCTTCTTTCAGTTGATCGAGAAAAATATTGATCGCCCTTTGAGCAAAGGGGCGATCTATTTTTCACCTATGATTAATGGAGCGGTTAAAGAGAGAAGAGGGATAAAGAGAGAATTTTACAAACTCAAAGTCAGGAGTCGTCTTCCGACCTTTCTCTACTTAATTCAAAGACTGTGATTGGGACATTTCCTCTGTGGCATGGCCTGTCGCGTCAATAATGAATTTTGAACGGACCGTAAGAGGGACCGTAAGAGGATCAATGTGAAGCCCCGCCATCTCGACCGGTGACCCATTCAACACCAGACCGATAACCCTGTCGGTACGCATCACCACATCCTCCGCGCTCACACAATTAAAGATCGTCAGTCCCGCCTGCACGGCCTTTGCAATAAGGCATGCCACTGTTTCCACTGAATCGGATGTATAATAATTTTCCTGATATTTTCTACATCGAACATTGAATTCATCGAGTATATGTTTGGCAGAGGTCTGAACGACAATTTCATTGAACAACGCCGACACCGGAAAACAGTATAGTACGCTTTCCGTATTACCGTGCCCTCCATCCACCATATATTGTATGACTTTTTTCTTGACATACAATATGTAATGCTGTTATGTTATCCCAACAAAAATAGAGGCTTATCGGTTTAAACCCAAATTAACTTTACGGAGTTACAGACACGGCTCAGGAGGCCGGTCCGGCAAGGGCCGGGAAAGTGAATTTGCCTCAAGGATGTTTATGTTTGGCTACATTACCAGGATAACTGACAGGATGAAACGTGTAAGAAATGGATTACCCGGTTTTTTAGCGCCCATTATTGCCCTTTTTCTACTTTACGGTCATGTCTATTTAAACACGGTAGTCTTGAATGATAAATCGATAAAAACCATGGAACCGGGGTTAATTCATCACGAGCCGTTTCCTGATCTTGATGATTCGAGAGATAAGAAAGAACAGAATTCTAATTGGCCGGAGAAGGATCTTTGCCAAAGTAATGCTAATAACCATTACAATGATGTTATGGTTTCAGGAACGAGCCTTATAGCACCCGATTCTTGCATGGCTGAAGCTTGCCGGATACCGGTTCGATTGGAGCATCCTTATTCGACTGATCCAGGTGATGCAATCAATGCCGGAGAACCCAAGGGAGCCGAAATGATCCTTTCTCCTGGTGCAGAAAAGGATAATGATAAAGGAAAATCTGTTTCAGTTAAAAAAGCCTTGAACAAAGACAGGGTGAAAATCAGAAAACATCTTATGATGATAGCCATTGAGTTGGACCTTGATCCACGTTTAGCCCTCAGTATGGCCAAGGTTGAGTCGGGATATAACCCGGAATCAGTTTCTCCAAAGGGCGCTGTTGGGGTTCTGCAGGTAATGCCGAAATACGCCTGGCATGATTTCAGGATTACAAGAGAGATGCTTTTCGATCCTAAAGTAAACATCCGAGTAGGACTCTCACGGATGAAATCCCTGTTGGACCGATTCAACCATGACCTGGACCTCTCCCTGGCAGCCTACAACGCAGGAGCCAGTCGGGTCGTAAAAGCGGGATATAATATTCCGCCTATTGAGGAGACACAATCTTATGTGAAAAAGGTGAGAGAGACCATGGATGATGAGGTCTGAAAAGTTTACTCATTTTCTAACTCACTTGTTGCCCGAATCTGAATTGTTTCCCGGAAGTGCGGAATACTCTCCCTCTGCGACACGATATGAAACAGGCATTAAGAACATCCCGACTTTTCCGCTTTCGGCAATCCGCCATAAACGACCTGTAAGCGTATCTAACATGAACTTGTCTTTGTCAGAATCAGATACCTGGCCAAAAACAAACCTGGCATTATCAGAGGATAAAGTTTGATATTGCGGTTCTCTTTGTTGCGGTGACATGATTCCCGTTGGTTGCGCCCATAAAACCATAGAATCAGATAAGACAACCAAAAAGAGAGCCGACATTACCATAACAATCTTTATGTATCGAACCATATCTTTTACCTCCCGTTATTGTTTTATTCGAACTCCTCTGACTCCTCCGTGGGGTAGAAGAGATCCAGATTTTCTTCTTTGATCTTGAGGGGATCTTCCCGGACGAGGTACTCTTTTGCCTTTTTTCTAAAGGCCCTGGCGCCTTCTGCCATGGCGGATATCTTTTCTATTATACCATTTTCCTTTAACAGGGTCTTGACAGTATGAAAAATCTCTTCACTGCCGTAAAGGAGCGTTCCTTCCTGTAAAATTTTGCAAGCCACCATATGCTTGAAGGTGTCAAATCTTAATTGCCTTTTTACCCGGTTAAGGTCTTTGACGATATAATCTATCTCTTCCTTTAGGTGGGGATTGATTAATAGCCTGTATTTTTCCTTGTAGATCTCTTCATCGAGCCTCTTTATCTGTCGCCGGGAAAAATTATCGTCCACAATGACGACTATATCCATGTCGGAACCTTTTACTATTTTCCCTGTACTCCTTTCCGGCCGAGGCACATCATGCGCCATATTAAAAACGATGTCCCCGGCGATAATAAAGCAGGCCTGCTCTTTAATGAGAAGGCTATCACTTAGACGGCCTGCCAGGGCTGATACGACATTGTACGCCAGATCCGACTTGGCCCTGCTGACCTCTTCTATATGGGAAAGGACTTTTTTTACCCGGATCTCCAGCAAAGCGGGGTCGTTAGATAGACCGATTATAGAGTAGGTTAAAAATTCCCTTAAAATAGAAGGTGACAGACGCGCAAAACCTTCAAGCCTGCGGTCAAATCTCAGATATCTGGTTCCCACGACCCTGATGGCCAGATCTTTTGAAAGATGGCAGGCGCGCCACAGGATGAGAGGATCCTCATCGATTACGTCTAAGAGTTCCGCCCCTGTTACCGGACCTTTTTCTTTAATAATTTTTTTGATCCTTGTTTCAATCATTACTATATGCTTTTATTAAAACTCTCTATCTCTTCATCCACAATCCGTTTCAGAATAACCGTATTCTCGATTCCGGATCTGGTTATCAGGGCGGATAATCGTAGGAAATCCGTAAAAACCGGATCAATGTCAAGGGTATGTACAAAGGGAGCTTCTTCAATATTATCGGATTCATTCTTCACCAGTCCCGAGACAAGACCCGAGAATTCTTCAAATTCGGCCCTGAAAGATTTTTTTGTAAGAATACGGACGCCCTTTTTTTCAACAATCCGGTTTAAGAGATAGGCGTTTCCCTTAGGCATAAATTCGGTCGTAAAAAAAGGATATGATCGAAAGAATGATTCTCCGGTAAAGCTTTTCCCTGTTTCCTTTGCCGCGATAAGACTGAGCAGATAGGTCCCCCAGCCAATCATCATGAATAGGGGGTTGATCTTTCTGCTTGAATAGGCGAAAGATTCCAGGCCGTCAGCGAGGTGAAGCCAAAATCTTTGCTCAATGTCTCCTAATGAAGAGAACCACTTTTCCTCCTGGCAGGTCTCCCTACGGCACTTATCACCATAATCAATCCGGTATCTGAGATCAACTCCCCTGTTTTGAGAAGGATGGAGCAGGCAGCCCATCAGCTTGTAATCTTTATCAATATATCCGAGGCCCCAGCAGTTGAATCCTGTTATGGGGGCGATACTTCTGTCTTTCTTGTTGAATCCACGGCTGTTTTCTCTCAGGGTCCTCTGAATGATGTTTTTATATTGGATGTGTTCATAACCGGCGGGGCGTATGGGAGGGCAACATGCAAAGCAGCTTTTTTCTTTGTCAGGGAAGCAAAGTGAGACGGGCATTGAATCCTCAAACTCTATATTATAATATTGCATCTAACTCGGACATTCCAAAGACATAGATTCCAACCATTTTTGATAGGGAATCTTATGGAAATATTCGGATACCCTACTGAAAACGATGCTCAATTGTCCTTTTCCGACCCTGAGATGAGCCTGCTTCTTCTCTGCCTCGCCAGCTTTCTTTTATCCACTACACGGTCTGATTCATCAATAATCTCTTTGCCAAGTATCTCTTCAAGGATGTCTTCTAAGGAGATAATTCCTGAAAGGCCGCCATATTCATCTATGACCACGAAGAGTTTCTCCCTTGATCCGGTGAACTCCATGAGGACATTGTTTAGCCTTGCCGTTTCTACCACAAAGTGAACAGGTCTCATAAGCTCCGTTAATGTCATCTCGCTCTTGCCTTCCGCAAGGGCGATAAATAACTCTTTTGCGAGGACAATCCCCACGATATCCTCAGAGTCCTTGTCGTAAACAGGAACGCGGCTGTGTTCCCAGCAAGTCGACGCCTTGCGGGCTTCTTCAAGGGTCAGGTGCTCGCTCAGTGATAAGACAACGGTCCTGGGCGTCATCACATCTTTAACGGCCCTGGATTCAAGTGATAATATGTTTTCAATAACAATCTCCTGGTATTGCTTTATCCCTCCCGCCCGCAAACTCAATCGAGCCATGGTTTTCAGTTCCTCGGGAGATACCTGTTCCTGGGCCATATCCTTTTTTATCAGGCCGGTAACATGGCTGCAAAGCCAGACAGCGGGACTCATGAACCTTACAAGCCATTTTAACGGAAGCGCTACTGCCGGAACAAGTGATCTGGCATAAACTACTCCTGCCGTCTTGGGTACGACTTCTGAGAAGACAAGGATCGATAGAGTAAAAAACACAGAAAAATAACCAAGCCACTGATGCCCGAATACAGCAGTTGCTGCCGATCCTGCGATGGCAGCCCCCGCTGTGTTGGCAATTGTATTTAATGATAAAATTGCGGTTATGGGCCTTTCAATATCAGCACGCAATACCTTGAATATCTTCCCACTCTCTCTGTTTTCACGGACCATCGTCTCGATATGCCGCAAAGGAACTGAGTAGAGAACCGCTTCAAACAGGGAACAACCGGCAGAAATGAAAATCGCACAAAAAACAGCAATAATTAGTTCAGTCATTTTTTAATGGACCTCATTGAAATTAGGGTCTTTGCAAGGGTATGATATTTTATTTTTTACTTTCCAGACTTATGGCATCGAGCAATTCATTCGGTCTGTTTATGTTAATAAAGGATTTAAGCTGAGGATCAAAGGCCCTTATCTCTTCCTCATCCACATGCCGGACACGGACCTCTTTAAAAAATTTTATGATCTGGCGTTCGCCTGACGTGATCAAACCCTTTATGGCAGGCAGACAACGTTTGGTATAAACCGCGTAAAGGGGCTCTATCATCCAGTCTATCTTTGGCATCACTGCATCAAAGTCATCCCTTACCTCTACGATATGACGGATCAGGTCCTCGTTTATAAACGGCATATCACATGCAATAAAGAAACCTGTTTCATCCTTTATGGCTTCAAGCCCGGTATAGATGCCGCCGAGAGGACCAAAACCCTTTATAAGATCCCCATATAAGGGAAGTCCAAGATAGGAGTATTCCTGCGGGGTATTGGTAATGAGGATGAGGCGCTTGAAAATAGAACCCATTACGCCGGTTACTCTCTCAATTAACCGGGCGCCGTTTATCTCAACAAGGGCCTTGTTGCTTCCAAATCGGGTACTCTTGCCTCCTGCTAATATAACGCCGGTTACCCCCTTAATAAATGGTTTGATCTGATTAGAATCTTTGTTTGACGCGTACATGATCGTTTATGCCGTTGGCGTCCCCGCCATTTTTCTATAAAACCCTTGCCGTAACACCCGGGACCTTTATAAAAGGTTGAATATTCACCCCTTGCCAGGCCTTAGGTCAGGCTGTTTTAAAGGAAAAATATTAATCAAAGGGGCACTTGCCTTAATCATTTTTAGATATTATATTGAACAGAAATATTAGTCATCAATTAGCATAATCTATAAACGAAATCCAGAGGTTTTGTCCATGAAAAGAGACCCTTTCGGTTTTATTGTACCTGATGACAACAGCCGTTGTTCTCAACAGAGGCCGGATTTTGATCAATTAGAGGCTATGGAGCTTTTTTGCCCTGAGTGCCGCCAGGCCGTTCCGGTTAAAAAATCACTCCTTCTGATCCTACCCGAAGGGGATAAATATGAATATCGTTGCCAATACTGCGGGGCGACGGTAGGCGACAAGATAGATCGCTCCGGACAGTTCCATGGCATCCTTAAAAGTTAAGCAAAAGTGCTGATAGGGACAATAAAATTTAAGTTTATTTATGAATATGCCGATACAAAAGATGAAAATAGAAAATAGATAAATTGACTTGAGGGCAAACTTTCCGAAAGGTTTGGGCGCAAAGCTTCCGGTCTAAGTTCTCTGAAATGGGAATAAGATAGCGGGGTTGCAGAGTAAATAGCCATAGAGCCCGTTTCGTCCTTTCAGAAACGGGTTTTGTTTTGGTGCGGCCTCGGCAACAGGTTTAAGGTGACCTGATTCAGGCCCGATAAAAGGCTGGAAGGCCCTTTCCCGTGGACGGTGAGCTTCAAAAGGAGGTGAGACTTATGGTTATAGACACCTTTGCAAGCATGCCAGCGACACAGGAAACAGACATTAAGGTAAAGAAAAGAAGTGATGCTGAAGACCTTAACCCTATAGAAGAGTCTGGTGAAAGTAACAGTCCTGAACTCGACTTCAATAAAGAAGAGATTGCAAATAGCAGGGCAGAAGATACTGTTAGGGATGCGGGAGAGACTTACGGAGCGAAAGGGCATCTGCGGCAGGAGA
>JAFGIC010000259.1 GCA_016929815.1 Deltaproteobacteria bacterium | reverse complement strand
ACCTCCACCAGCATGGAGTGGATGTTGGCGTGCCAGAAGATGAACCAGCCCCTGATGGGTTGCCCAATATCAATTCCGAGCATGCCTACCGCTCCTGAGTAGCAGATAAAGCCTATTATCACGGCTGCATTGATGATACTCTTTAATTCCTTTTTACCTAGAATATATCTGAGAAATCCTGTAAAGAATGCGCCCGCGCCCAGGGCGATTACAGCAAGATCAAAGACGATCCACAGTGCAAAGGCAAATATATCGCTCATATTGGTCTGATTAAGACCGAGCACGAAGCATAAAAGGGCGGAAATGATCCCCCAGGCCAGAAGTCCCAGCCACGGCAGGGTCCATAAAAAGAACCTGCCCGCGGAACATCGTTTGACGCCTTCCGGGATTAAAGCGGAATCCACGTTTTTGATCCAGTTATTGATATTAATCATTGATGCCCCTCACAGGCTCGCCGGGCAGATAATTGTCCGCCAGCCTCCTTACCCACTCCTTTGAAGAGAGGTAATATACCTTTGGTTTGGTGTTGAGCCTTTCAAGCAGCCTGAAGGCATTCGGGCTTTTTATAAGCTCTGAGACCTTGTGTTTGGGATTATTGAGATCGCCGAAGGTTATGGCCTGAGCAGGACATGCCTCTGCGCAGGCGGGTATGTATTCACCCTCCTCGATCTCCGTTCGGCCCTGGGCGTGGGCAATTTCCTTTGCCCTCATAAGACGATGATGACAAAATGTGCATTTTTCGACAACCCCCCTCATGCGCGGTGACACATCAGGGGACAGGGAACGCTCCATCCCGTCGGGAAATGGCTTAAAATAGGAATAGCCGTCCCACCAGTTAAAGTATCTTGCATGATAGGGGCATGCCGCCTGGCAATACCTGCATCCTATGCATCGGGTGTATATCTGACTTACTATCCCTGTATTTTCATCAAGCGTTGTGGCGGTTGCCGGGCAGACGGATACACAGGGTGGGTGATGACCTCCATTGCCGTCTTCCTCGCAGTGCATGCAAGGCCTTGGGAAAAAACATGTCTGGGTCTTTGGAAATTTTTCGCCGTTGTTTATTTTATATAGCTGTATCCAGGCGATACTGCGTTGCTTGTCAGATTCGTCCGCCCTGACCGTGACATTGTTCTCGGAGGCGCAGGCTACCATGCATGTCCCGCATCCGGTGCACTTGTCCAGGTCTATTACCATTCCGTATCTGTGCTTTTTGACTTCAGTCTCTTTCATGTCCTGCCTCTATAACTTTGTAACCCTTACGGGGGTTTTCCACCAGATATTTTGACCGCTTAAGGGATCAATCTTTCCGTAAATGATCTCATTAGGATTTGCGCCCTTGCCGCGCAGGAAGTCGTCATAAGCGCTGTGTCCGAAACCAAGCGGCATGAACACAATACCGGGCATCGCCCCTTCAAAAAGGTTTACCAGTGCCTGCACCCTTCCAGCGGGCGATTCGATAATAATGCTGTCCCCCTGTTTCAATGCATATTCCGCTGCCGTATCAGGATTGATATCCACAAAGGAATTGTCCTTCTTGAGCTGGTCGTCAAAAAGCGTCTTGTTAAGATAAGGCGGATTCGGTATCCATCCGCTCGCGAGATTTATGAGCTCACAAGGATACATCATAAGCGGAAAAGAGTCGTTCCCCTCCGGTGATATATCTTCAAAATGGGGCATGCATATATCATCGTTTGAGGCATTTTTACCGAGGATCTTGACGTCGATGTCTTTAAGTGCAGATTCAATTATGCTGCTGAAAAACTCAAATTTACCTGATTTTGTATTAAAAATGGTTTCAATATTCCGTCCCCGGTCAAGATGCCGGTACCAAAGACCGTTTTTCACTAGCTTCTCCCACATCTCATCGAAACTGCTGTAACCGGGTGAAGCAATGCTTCCTGCGGTTCCCCAGGGGGGTGTAACGCCGTCGAAGTCCGTGAGCCCATCTCCTGCGTCATATAGGCCTTTTACCCTGTGCTTTACTACATCCTCGAAATTCTTCCATGGGAAGGCATCTCCGGCTGTGCCGCCGATCTTACCTGCCAGATCAATCATCACGTCCCCGGAGTTTCTTGTATTATAGAGGGGCTTAACCACGGGCCTTGAGAGGCCATATAAGGGATACTGCAGACCTGAGGGGCATATCATGTCATCGGTTTTTTCAAGGTATATGTGATCAGGGAGAATCAGGTCGGCCATCATGGATGTCTCATCCCGCAAGGGAGAAAAGCTCACTATAAAGGGGATTTTTTCAAGGGCCTTTCTTAACTTCCCGCAGTTAGGTGCGGTGAATGCCGGGTTGGCTGAAAAGACGAGCAGCATATCTATGGGTGATTCATTCCCCTCCAGGATGGAATCGGCAAGATTGTTGAAAAGGCTTTGACTGAAGGGATATGATCTGCTGCCGGCCATGTCAATACGACCATTTTTGAGATCAGATCCTGTGGATGTATTCGTCGGGAGGTCAGGCAGGTCAGCCAGAGGAAGGGGATCATTGATGAAGATCCCGCCGGCCCTGTTGATCCCGCCGACCAGGGCATTAAGGGCCAATACGGCCATTGATTCATAAAGACTGCCGTATAATGCCCCCTTGCCCCTTCCACAGACTGCGACCGGCGCTGAAGCCGAGGCAAAATCCCTTGCCGTGGATTCTATTTCGTTTTCCTCCAGCCCGGTAATATCCGCGACCCTTTCAGGGGAATAATCTTCAAGCACCAGGGTCTTGAATCCTCTGCGGTATGAGCCGTATGCTGTCTCGAAATCGTAAAATCCGAAGGAGAAGTTATCTATAAAGTCCCTGTTGTAAAGTCCTTCCTTTATGATCACGTGGGCCATGCCCAGGACAAGCGCTGTCTCAGTTCCTGGAACAGCGGGCAGCCATTTATCCGCCCTTGAGGCGGTATTGGACGCCCTTGGCTCAATCTGCACAACCTTTACCCTGCCCTTTAATTCATCGGACCTCCATATGCTCCAGGCGTTTATTACCCTGGCCGGGGACCCCCATCCCTCAAGAAGCCCGCTGCCCAGACTCAGTATATAATCGGAGTTTTCAAGGTCATACCCGACAGATCCACGAGTCCCCGTGAGCAGGTTGGCTGCAATATCCATTGTTTCCTGGGATGATTGCATCTTTATGTAATCGGAGCTTCCCAGGGAATTGAGGAATCGTTCTATGACTACAGACATTGTAGAGCCTTTGAGATTTCCGTCTATGGCTGCCAGCTCCCCGGCCTTCAAACCGGATATCCTATCTGCCAGGATATTCATGGCCTCATCCCAGGATATGGACTGGAATGATCCTGCGCCCCTTTCACCTGTACGTTTCATGGGACCTGTAAAACGCGCGTTCTCATTGTAAAGCAGCTGCAGCCCTCCCATGCCCAGGGGACATATACCGCCGGGGTTGACAGGGTAATCGGTGCGGCCTTCGATTTTTACAGCCCTTTCGTCAACCTTTCTGACCTTAATGCCGCAGCCGCCCGGGCACAGGGTGCAAAGGGATCCGGCATAGGAATATTCACCTGCGGGAGGAACCGGGACCCAGGGAAGATTCTGGGTAAATATGGCGATGTCATCTGTAATTTTCCAGGGCAGGGGAGACAGGGTCGTCCCTATGGCGCCTCCAACAACAAGCTTGATAAAGTTTCTTCGGTTTATCCCCATGCGTTCGGCAATCTTATTATCTTTTGAATCCATGTTAATACACCTGTGATATTACATATTACTTATGACATACAAAACAGCCGTTGTTTTCCTCATGGCTGTTTATCGTGTGACATCCTGCGCAGTCATCCATCTTCATCCTGTCCCAGGTGTTTGTCTTGCGTCCTGAGATATTCTTTCCCCATATGTTTATGCTGTAACCGGAGATGCGGTTTTTCTCATACACGGGAAGGCTGTCCGTGCTGCCGTGTCCGCCGTGACAGGCGCTGCAGTCGATTTCTCCGTTCTTAACATGCGGGATATGGGAAAAATAGACGCAATCTGGCTGTTCATAATATCTGTACCACGGGACCTCTTTAAGGTTTGCTACGTATTCTTCAAGAAAATCCCGCTCTTCAGCGGTTTCGCCGAGGGGCGATTCCGGGTCATCGTGGCATTCCATGCATTTTGAGAGGTTTGGTATGCCCGTAAATGAGCCGTCATCCCGGAATGTATGGCAATATGAGCACCTTTCCGCCTCCGTATCGCCTTCTATTCCGTCGATTATGTCAGGGTCCGTGTGTATGGCGTGGCTGAAGTCCACAGGCTGATGATTCCTTGAATAGAGAGCCATTGGGAAAAGCACCCATCCTACAAGGAGGGCTGCGATCAGGCCGACTACAAAATATGCAAGCCCGCTCCTCATGGGATTCGAGATCAGGTTTCTGAGATACGATATTAACATATAAAAAAAATGTTTAACGGATGCGCTCTTTTCCGTAAATTTATCAGGAAAATGATCTTGATTTTCCATCAGATAATCCTCTTAACCATTCATGGAGTTAAACATGCCTGGAGAAATAATTTTAATCCTAATTTTCTATCCGGTTGTGATTCTATTGTCAAGATAACTTGTAAACAGGAAATGACGTTAATGCGCCTGCATCAAGCAGCCTTTTTACAACAGCGCATAGAGGCAGGCCAACGACATTGCTGTATGACCCCCTTATTCCCTCTACCATGAAAGAGCCTATGCCCTGTATGGCATAGCTTCCTGCTTTGCCGAAGGGCTCTTTTGTGGCAATGTAGCGGTCGATCTCCTCGGAGGATAAGACCTTAATGGATACGGTTGTGGTTTCGCAGTCGGTACAGGCGACATCTCCTGAAGGATACAGTATGGAATAACCTGTTATTACTTCATGATCTTTTCCGCTTAAGATCCTCAGCATAGAACGAGCCTCATCATCATTAGATGGTTTTCCAAACATCCGATTGCCGTAGACCACTATCGTATCTGCGCCCAATATCCATCTCCCGTCAACCTTTTCAAGTGCGGCTATTGCCTTTCTTTCAGCGAGGATCTTGGCAGTTGTTTTCGGGGGACCTT
>JAFGIC010000258.1 GCA_016929815.1 Deltaproteobacteria bacterium | reverse complement strand
CTGAACGCTCCATCCATAAATGCCTTGTTTATGGATGGACACAAGATAGGAGAAGGGCTATGCCGGAGAATACAATTGACAAGTTACAACTTTTTACCTTTGGGCGTTCTTTCCTTCTGATGTTTAACCGGACAACCATGTATGACGTAAGTCACCCTTATTGCCAGCAGGCTATTGATCAGGTAATGCCCTCACTTCTAAATATCCTTAAAACCCATTCTCCGCTGGTTTTTATTATGAACCAGGATCAGCTCTTTGTGGAGGAAGATCCCGTTGATCCGCGCATAAACATGAGCAAAATGATTGCTTATCTCAAAAAGACCGAGGTCCAGTCAATATCCTTCTATAACGGCATCGATAGAAACGAGCTTGCCGCGTTTATGGAAATATTTAACGCGCTGAAGAAGCAATCGAATGTCAATATCATGAAAAAAGAGATGGCAGAAAAGGATATTCAACATATCAGACTCAATCATGTTTATTTTAAAAAGGTGTCCGGTGATGAAGAGGTAGTTTCACGTGAGGCCTTCAAAAAGATTATGACGGAGGCTGAAGAAGACGGCGACTCGCGCTCAAGGAAGATATTTATGGACGCGATCCTTGAAGGCGTTCTTGCCGAAGAATTCGGGCAAAACCTTACTGTCAGGAACCTTATCGACAATCCTGCGGAGGTTTCAGACCGCATGATTGATGCGGATCTCAGGGGCTTTCAGCAAAGTGACGCCGCAGACAGGTGTCATGGCCCTGTCCTGGCCCATCAATTGGATATCCTGGAAGGAGAAATTGAAAAAAATCTCTCAGGCCTGGGAGAAGCCGAGCTGTCAGCACTGTCAGAGGCTGTATTTGATATGAAGCGGCAGTTGCTTAAAGGGATCGAAAGGCAGAAATCCCTGGGAATCGACTATTCCAATGAAAACGCGCTTCTTGACAAGGCCAATGATATTGCCGACCGTGTTATTTTAAAGCTAATAAAAGATGAATACAAATCAGGGAAAATCTCAACCTCCCGCCTGGCGCAGATTCTTAAACGCCTTGTGCCGGACCCGAATGAACTAAAACGCCTCCTGCCCAAGATTAAGAACGCCCTTCTCGAAGAAGGCATGCCTCTATCCGATTATCTTAAAATGGTGGAGGACCTTTCCAACGAATTCCAGGATGAAGAATTATCAAAGATCCTTCAGCAAGGCGCTGAGTCGGTAGGCCTTTATGGTCAAGACCTGATAATGGAGCTCAAAAACAATCCGGTCCAGGCCGCCGAGATTATCTTTCTGGCCGCCGAGATCCGAAAGGCAGGCGGCGATGAAAATATCTTTACTGATCTTCTGGTCGAATATGTAGAAAAAATCAGCTCCATGCTCACGCTCGATATGGCCAAAAACAACAAGGTGGACGGCGAAACACATTTGCGACAGGTTATGGACAGCGTTGAATCTCAGATTCTGGGCCGCCTCAAAAAAATGGATGTCAAGGAAGACATCCTGCAGCGGATTGAAGAAAAACTCAACAAACGCTATGATGAATTGTTTGATGTAATCAAGGCCAAATGGGACCAGGCCTATTCGCCAAAGCCCGGTCAACGAGAATATGCCCCTGAATTAAGCGTGCTTCAATTATTGGAGCAGAGCGCCTCTGAAAGCGAGGAACTGGCAAATATCCTGCACTTTGTTCGCAGCGAGGTGCAGGACAAAGGCATTAGTGAAAATGATTTTCAATCGATAATGGAAGAACTCACCAAGCAATATGAAAGGCGGAAAAAGGGAAAGACCAGGAGATATATAAGCGAGGAGACACTGGACGCCGATGGCCTGGTTTTCTTCCTGAATAAAGAGATTTCAAGGGCCTCCCGGTATGACCTTCCTTTTGCCGCCCTGTCTTTTGCGGTTGTAACGGCCAAGCCGAAAATAAAATCACCTGAAGGCGCCATTACCCAGGAAAAGATTATAGAAGAGGTAATGAAACGTTTCGCGACCAATATCCGTGGCTCTGATTTTGCGGCCAAGCCCGGTAAAAACAGGATCGTGGGGATCTTTCCCATGACAACGCCGGATGAGGCAAGGCTGGCGCTCAAGCGGCATCTGAGGTTCATCAACACCAAACCGTTTGACATCAATGGCGTCCCGGTGGCCGTTCAGGTAGCGGGAGTTGTGACGAATTTTGATGTAAAACGAACACCGGACACCTCCGTCTTTCTGGAGATCCTTTATACCGACCTTTCCGAGATGGTCAATAGAATCAAAAATATTCATGGCATTGTATAATCCCGTTTCAACAGATCTCAACAGGAAGGTGAATTATGAAAAAGCTATCAGTCATTTTGTGTCTATCTGTAATTGTCCTTTTACTTGCTTCTCTTGCCATGGCCGGAGGCATTAACAATAAACAGAATTTCAGCATTGAATATGACAGGACCGCCAGCAGAAATGCGGCAAATAATTCGGCGGACGCGGCGGTATATAACCCTGCCGGTGTGATGCAGCTGGAAGACGGCTTTTATCTGAACGCAGGCGGGTTCTACGTCATGAAGGATTATTCAAATACAATAGGAGGCGCGGAGTACTCATCCGATGATCCTTCTTTGATCCCCTCCCTGATCGGTCTCTACAAAAAGGGCGACTGGGCAGCCTTCGGGGCCATCACCATTCCGGGCGGAGGCGGCGAGGTTACCTATGGCAATGGCAGCGCCACAACCCAGGGCTACGGTACACTACTTATTGCAGGCGCCAATTACGCCCTGACTCAACCACCTTATTCACTGCCTCCTGCAGCATTCTACGATACCGTCACAAGCCAGAGCCTTGAGGCCGAGAGCATCTATTACGGCCTCTCCCTGGGAGGCGCCTATGAGGTCAATGATCTCGTGTCAGTAGCCGCTGGGATGCGGTTTATCAAGGCGGACAAGGAATCAAAGGCGTCAATGACCATAGGCCCTTCGACCCTCGGCATCCTTTATAGCATCCCGGAACAGACCTTTGACATAGCCTATGAGGAGACGGCCGACGGTATGGGCGGCTTTCTCGGGGTGAATATCGCGCCGAACGACTCGTTAAATATCGGCATGCGTTATGAGACCAGCACAAAGCTTGGTTTTGAGACTGATCTCAATACGGATGACACAGGGATGCTCACGGACGGCGCAAAGGAGAAGGATGACCTCCCCGGGCTGTTAGGCATAGGTGTAGGATACAACATCAACCCTGACCTGAGGCTTGATACGAGCATTACCTATTATTTTGAAAAAGAGGCGACCAGGGAAGACCCCCGGTTTGATGACGTTGGCAACGGCTATGACCTGGCCATGGCCCTTGAGTATGCCTTTAATGAAATGCTCAAGGGAAGCGCCGGGTATATGCGCACCATTGTGGATATCAGCCCTGATAATATGCAGCCTGAGGCAGCCGAGCTGGACGCGCACACGGTTGCCGCAGGTATAGCCTATACGCTGAGACCGGGTCTTGACCTGAACTTCTCCCTGATGAAAAACATCTATAACTCCCAGACAAGGTCGGACGGCATTGAGCTCCATAAAAAACTGTTCTGCCTGGGATTCGGGGTGCAGTATAAATTTAGTGCGCCCTGATGAATTCCGGCGGGGATACCGGATAATGCCGTTGTCTTGCATGTTGGACAAAGGTCCATTTTTTGTAAGATGAAATGAGCATACAGCAGTGCGGCTCGCTCCTAAAACAAGCCAAGGGGTATCGGCAGGTTGCCGATGCCCCTTGTTTATTATAAAAATGATGCCTTGATATCCCCTTGCGATTGAACATAGTTGCGAGTTAATTTCCACCGATCCGGATTTTGCGCGTTTTCCCAAACTGAAGTGGAGTAATCCCCTTTAGCACCCCAATGCCCTGGTCTTTTCTCCCTATCCCCCTTTCCCCGCTTCCATTTTTCTGCCGTCTGTCGTCCGTCCTCCGCCGGTCTGTATGAGACATCATTTGTTTTGCCGTAACAAAGCGCCAGAGGAGCGGCATAAAAAATGAACTCGTATTACTGAAATGATGCCCGGATTGCATTCCTCCCTTTTTATGCAATCAATTAAATAAATATACATAAGAATTTCTTACTAGAGGGTCACATGAACTCCCCAAAAAATTATACTTCTACATTAGGGGAAAAAGTAGCGCAGGCCAGGATTGCCGAAGGATTTTCAATATCCGATGCGGCAAAAAGTCTTGGTTTTAAGAATTACCAAACCCTTTCTGAGATAGAAAAGGGGGAAAGAAAACTAAATGCGAATGAATTAAGCGCTACGTCTAAGCTGTATAAAAAGAATCTGGATTTCTTCTTTGAATCCGAAACGCCGGTGATAACACTCCCATTATGGAGAAAGGCAGTAGCTTCAGCCGCTCCCATGGAAGATTTCCAAAGCGAGTTTTTATTTTTCCTGGAAAACTACAGCAATATG
>JAFGIC010000257.1 GCA_016929815.1 Deltaproteobacteria bacterium | reverse complement strand
GCTAATCCACAGCGTTTACATTGAAATGGAACAACCGACCCTTTCCGACAATGTAAGCGATGCCGACCGCACTATAAGGGAATTAAGAAAAAAAACCGGGCATGAATATTTTCAATGCTCCCTTGGCTGCATCCAGAATCTCGCATACGAACTGCGGGAAGGCATGTGGAAGGCCACATTTACGCTCTCAAGACAAAGCAAAGACGTCTGGCGCATCCTTCATGTCAAACACGGAGACAACACGGATAACAGTTACGGGCTGGCCGTTGACATCGGAACTACCACGGTTGTCGTGCAATTGATAAACATGAAAACAGGCAATGTCATCGGCGTTGAGGGTAACCATAATCTTCAAAGCCGGTACGGCGAGGATGTCATATCCAGGATGATATACGCCTGCGGACGTGAAAAGGGCCTCAATACACTTCATTCCGCGATTGTTAAAAATATAAATGATCTTATCGATACCCTGACCAAAGAAAAAGGCGTCAATCCCAGGGATATCCATGCCCTTGTTGCTGCCGGAAACACTACAATGAGCCACCTGTTTTTGAATCTCATACCGTGTTCCATAAGGCTGGAGCCTTACGTGCCCACCGCAACCATTTATCCTCAGATCTCCGCGAAAGACATAGGCATCGATATTGATCCTGACGCGATCATTGAAACGGTGCCCTCTATTTCCAGCTATGTAGGCGGTGACATCGTTGCCGGAATACTTGCCTGCGGCATGGCGGACAGGCCTGAGATAAAGGTGCTTATTGACATAGGGACCAACGGGGAGATTGCGGTAGGCAACAATGAATGGCTTGTCTGCTGTTCGGCCTCTGCAGGACCCGCCTTTGAAGGAGGAGGAATACGTTATGGCATGAGGGCGACTCGCGGGGCCATAGAAAAGATTTTTATTGAGGATGGACATATAAGTTATCAGACAATCGGAAACGCTAAGCCAAGAGGCATCTGCGGTTCGGGTCTCATTGACTGTCTCTATGAAATGTCGCGCAACAAAATCATCGATGGAAACGGATCCTTAGATTCATCTAAAAATAAAGACGGCCGGGTAATTGAAAAAGACGGTGAGGTCCAATTTATCCTGGCCTATCCAGATGAAACTGAAAACGGTCAGGAACTGGTGATAACCCAATCGGATATCGATCACTTAATCCGTTCAAAGGGAGCGATATTCGCGGCAATCAAGTCACTGATTGATTATGTAAGCCTTAGTTTTCAGGATATCGATACATTTTATGTAGCAGGCGGGTTCGGCAGTTTCCTTGATATAAAAAAATCCATAGGCATAGGCCTTCTGCCAGATATTAACCCCGAAAAGATACAGTTTGTCGGGAACAGCTCTTTGATGGGGGCCAGGATATACCTGCTCTCGACACATGTCGCTGAAAGGGCCATACAGATTGCAAGGATGACGACAAATATAGAGCTTTCCAACTACCAGCCCTTTATGGATGAATACGTGGCGGCAATGTTTCTTCCCCATACGGACAGGAAACTTTTTCCATCGGTCGATTATTAGATAAATTCAGCAGGTGCGTCAGCAGAAACAAAATGGCATCCATAGGAAAGGAGAAATTCATGGAAAAATTATTTGACAAATTTTCTCTCGGCAATCTGGAACTCCAAAACCGCTTTGTCTTTCCGCCCGTGAAATTAGGATATGGAAATCCGGACGGCACGGTCACGGACCGTCAGATGATTTTTTATAGACAGGTTGCGAACAACGGCCCCGGCCTGTTGATCCTGGAGCCCGTTTCTGTAACACAGGATGGAAAAGAACATCCGAAGCAGCTATGCGTGCATCTGGAGGGATCGTCAGATGAACTCCGAAAAATTGTTGATGTCATACATGAAGAGGGCCGCCTGGCCTGTCTCCACCTGAATCATGCCGGAGCGGTTGCGAACCCCGCCGCCACTAAAACCCAGACTAAGGCCCCTTTTACTGTCAAATGCGCCGCAAGCGGCCAGGAATCGGAGATTTTAACAACCGAAGAAATAAAAACAATAATCTCAGGGTATAATTCGGCGTCAAAAAAGGCCGTTAAAGCGGGATTTGACGCAATTGAAATACAGGCCGGTCACGGTTATCTGATATCCCAGTTTCTTAACGGAAAGATAAATAAAAGAAAGGACGCATATGGAAGCGACAGGCTTCTCTTTGCAAGGGAGGCCATCACAGCCGTGAAAGAATCTGCAAAGGATCTCCCCATAATCATAAGGATATCAGGCAATGAAATGTCCCCGGAATACGGACTTGATGATGAAGACCTGGCAAATCTTCTGAATCTCGCTCAGGAATCCGGTGCATGCGCGATACACGTCGGCATGGGGAATGCCTGCTTCAGCCCTGCGTGGTTTTTCCATCATGGCAGTCTTCCCGACAAACCACAGATGGACGCCTTGGCCAGGGTCCGTGAATATACAGCGCTTCCTGTGATCGCAGCAGGAAGGATGGGGAGAAAACAAAAGGCTGCAGGTGTCATAAACGACCGATTAGCCGACATCATAGCCCTGGGAAGGCCCCTCATAGCAGATCCTGATCTTATAGAGAAATGGCAAAATGGCATGGAACAAAAGGTTATCTCCTGCGGCTACTGTCTCCAGGGTTGTCTTAACCAATTGAAGTCAGGAAAACCTTTGGGATGCAATTTTAATCCCGAAACGGGTGTTAAGCCTCTCGCATCCACGACACGGCCAATAAAGGCGCTGATCGCAGGCGGCGGTCCCGCAGGCATGAGCGCAGCCCTCCATATGACGCGGCGGGGCCACAAGGTTACGCTTTTTGAAAAATCAGGGACCCTTGGGGGACAATTTAACCTCGCATGGAGCGCCCCGGGTAAAGAGACCATGAGAGATGCGCTTGAAAATATGTCCCGGGTTTTAGCTGAAAGCGGCGCGACGATTACCCTGAATAGAGCAGCGGATGCCGACCTTCTCAGGGAGATCAAACCGGACCTGCTGATATGGTCAGTGGGAGCAGAACAATATATCCCTGATATTACGGGACTCAGCGAACAATATTATATGACGTCCCTGGAATTTTTCAGGCGTGAAAAGGAGGTGCGCGGTCCCAGGGTCCTGGTAATCGGCGCAGGAAGGACAGGTCTGGAGGCCGCGGAAATGCTTGGAAAGGACGGTTATGAAGTCGTTGCCACAAAACGAACGGATCCTATAGGAAGCCAGATGGAAATGATTACTAAAAACCTTGCCCTTGCCAGGATCGGCAAAATGCCGAAGGTCATTTTAATGCCCCATACAACGGTAAAGGCGTTTTTACCGGAAACAGTAGATATAGAAAAAGACGGCGTAAGGATGTCACTTGAACCTTTCCAGACCGTCATCCTTGCAACAGGCATGTTATCTGCACCTGCGCCTGATGAGGAATCGCAAGGAATAGTCCCTGATGTCAAAATCATCGGCGATGCGGAAAAGGTAATGGATATTTTCACCGCAATCAGGGCAGGATATCAATTGGCGCAAGACTATTAAAAGCGGATCTGAAAAGGCATGAGAATTACAAAGTTTAACCCACGAGGGCAAGAATAAAAAGGAACAATATGAACCGGACAAATAAACTGTATGATCTCAAGGAAAAGGCCAGGGAGATAGAAATCCGTCTGACCAGATTGAGAGGACAAATCGAGGAGATTCAGAATCATCGCGGATCAGCGGATCTTAAAGCGGTTGTCGATCCCGGACGCTGCGTCGCATGCGGCATATGCTCGGACCATTGTCCTGAAGGGGCTATAGTTATAGAAGAAATCGCATATATAGACCCGGCGCGGTGCAGAGGTTGCGGAATCTGTGTTGATATATGCCGCAGGGGCGCCATTTCATTGGGCCGGGGATGGGCAAAAGAACAGGAAAAGAAAACCGGAACAATATAATAACATAAAGGTCCATTCAGGAGGTGCAGCTATGAATGATATATCTTTCTCGGATATCGCCATTGTCGCCTGCGGCACATTGAGCCTGGAGCTCAATCATATGAAAAAAGAAGGTTTTTTAGACGCCGGGATAATTCTTTTTACAACCCCCGGACTTCATGAGGACCCGCGTGAATTGGAAAGGCAACTTGTTGAAAAAATAAGTCAGGCAAAGCAAAAGTTTCACAAGGTAATAGTGGTCTATGGGGGGAAATTTTGTTACGTAAATGCCGATCAACCGACCCGGACCATGAAAAAGATTATAGAAGAGCAGGGTCCTGGCGTAACAAGGGTGCAGGCAACCCATTGTATGGATATGCTTGCAGGAGAAGATGAAAGGGAACGCATTGCACAGGAAATTGCAGGAGGAGAAAAGGTCTGGTGGATGACCCCGGGGTGGATCAAATATCGCCAATATGTCTTCAAGGGCTGGGACAAGGGACTGGCCAATGAAAACTTCCCCAGGCATACGGGCGGCGCTATTGTGCTCGATGGTATCGGCTATGTGGAAACATATATGGGCGAACATCCCGAGGAATTCCTGGATTATTCCGACTGGATGCAGATACCCATCCAGTCCTATGCCGTCAAGTTGGATCGATTCAAATCCCTTTTGCAGGAACAGGCAAAGGCGCTGAGTGCGGGATAGCCTAAAAAGGATCTTTTGTTGTGATACGCGCCAGCAGGGCGGCACTCCTCCTGAATTTTAGCCCTTAATAATTAACACACTGAGAGGATTCATTAAATCCTGTCTTTCATAAATTAAAAGGACGTTACAATTATGAAAATATCTATCTGCGGAAAAGGCGGCAGCGGGAAAAGCACCATCGTCACCCTTCTGGCCAGGGCAGCACAAAAAAAAGGATTGAAAGTCCTGGTCGTCGATTCTGACGAATCCAACTCGGGTTTATTCAGGATGCTGGGGTTTGAAGGTCCTCCACTTCCTCTTATGGAGCTTTTAGGAGGCAAGGCCGCACTTAAAAAGAAAATGAACCTGCCCAACTTATTTGAAAAGACTGAGATCCGGATTGAAGATATACCCTCTCCCTTTATCAAAGAAAAAGATGATCTTATGCTCATCAGTATAGGGAAGGTGCTCCAGTCGTTGGAAGGATGCGCATGTCCGATGGGCGTGCTTAGCCGTGAGTTTCTTATAAAGCTGAGGCTGAACGAAAATGAAATCGCAATAGTGGACATGGAGGCCGGAATTGAGCATTTCGGAAGAGGCGTTGATGAGGCTATAGATAAAATTCTCATCTCCATTGAACCGTCGTTTGAGTCGATAACTACCGCTGAAAAAATTATGAGCCTTGCCTCCGGAATGAATAAAAAGGCCGTTGCCGTAATGAATAAAATCCCGTCAAAAAAGACGGTAAAAACACTTGCTGAAAGTCTTAAGGATGATCTGGAAATCCTGGGAGTTATTCCCTATGATCCTCTTGTATTTGAGGCTAACCTTGAAGGCTTCGCCCTGAATAAAGGTAAGGCCTTTGACGAGGCCAAGAAGGTTCTGGAAGCCCTATTACGTCAATAACAGTATTTCAACTGAGAGAAAAATATGTGTCTAAGCACGGTTTATATTAATCATGAAAACATTAATGAAGAGGTTATGAAGGACGTAGCAAGGATTGAGGCTGAAGGCGCTGGCTTCGTGCTCATAAACCTCTTCGGTGAAAAAAAATTCATTGAGGGAAAGATTACGACAATAGATCTGGTGGAGGACCATTCTGTGATATTTGAAAAGCCTAAAGAAGGCTGATTCCATGCTGAAAAATATCATGGAAGACTTTTGACCGGGTCTGCCGAATGTCATTGTCTCCATAAAACAGAAAATTAAATTTATCGGAATATAAAAATAATATCTCTATGGAGGACTTATATTGATGAAGAATAGAGACATCAATTTCAATACAGGCCGATTGTCCCTGTGCAAGATTAATACAGTAGCATATCGGCAACTCTATTCTGAGCGTTAAGTAGCAGTCGAGCAATGCAATCTTTTTTTATAATAATGAGAGCCTTCCATAATTTTCCTATTATCAAGCGGTTAAGCCGGATATATTCTTATACCCTCATTGGCACAGATAATGCTGTATCTATTTATCAATGTACAGACATGAGGAGATCGAATGAATAAAGCTGCCTTTGCTTACTGGGGAAACAGGATTGCCCCGGTATTTGATATCGCCCGGCAAATAAGGATAGTCGAGGTCGATTCAGGTCATATTGCAAGAGAATCTCAGGAGGTCTTTTCGAGCAGCCTGCCAAGCCACAAGGCCGTCCGTCTGGCGGAGCTGGGCGTGGGCACTCTGGTTTGTGGAGCTGTTTCCAAACCGGTGCTTGATCTTATCAAGGCATACGGCATCCGGGTTATTCCTTTTATAGCGGGCGATGTCAATGATGTAATTGATGCCTGGCTGAAAGGGCGAATAAATGATAACGTCTTTTGCATGCCCGGTTGCGGCTTACGCAACAGGCGCCGCATCGGTGGCGCATCCGGCATTGACAGGGTGAGGCGCCCCCGGAACGGCAATAAACTTTATGTTGCAGGGAAAAGAGACGGAGCCGAACGGGCGAAGGGTCGCAAGAGTTGAGATATCGGGCAAAATTATTTATTGTCCATACTTAAATTTTATTATAAGTATTAAAGTAAATTATAATTGACAAGGGAGGTAATATTATGCCTGGAGGAGATGGGACAGGACCAAATGGAATGGGTTCAATGACAGGACGCGGCGCCGGCTGGTGTGCGGGGTTCAACACGCCGGGATATGCCAATTCTTCACCAGTCCAGGGTTTCGGACGCGGTCGCGGTTTTTACGGAGGACGAGGCGGCGGAGGCAGGGGCCGGCGCAATATGTATTATGCCACCGGTTT
>JAFGIC010000256.1 GCA_016929815.1 Deltaproteobacteria bacterium | reverse complement strand
ATTTATGGAATTGAATTTATTTATTGGGTTTAAATACTCATGATGCTTTATTAATGCCCCGTTTTCAAACCGGTCGAACATCACATAACGATTCCTGTATGCACCGCGTACATTATTTCCCTGCCACTCCGCAATCCCATTTCCACCGCATTCGGTAAAATATACTGACGGATCATCGGTTTCATAAATGACCGCGTCCGGCTGGTATTTGTAAGATATGACACTGCGAGTTGTCCAGATATCAATGCCTATATTTTCATCTCCGTCATAGGCGGCTTTCATTTCAGGCGGAAGAAACCAGACCCTCCATTCGCAGTTTTCAGCAAGTGTCATCACATCCCCTTCTGCCTGATAGTCTAATGCATCTCTATAAACAGAAAGGTTGTCGGAGAGTCTTTTTGCCGCTGCCTCAGGGCTGTTATCCATGGGTGCAGCCTGTTTTTTATTCTTTGCCTCCTCATCCTTGACCTTCTTTATTTCCTCATGGTCCATTTCAACACGGAATACGGGGACTTCAGCCCCTATAGCCCTCAGGAAACTGAGAGGATCGGACAGCTCCTTCATATGTTTGATCTTGCCGTTTTCAGTGGTGATCCTTGATACCATCCTGCTCTCGAACCTTCCATCCACGCCTGCCCAATGGACATCACCCGAGCATTCACGAACAACCCAGAAAAGATTTTCATCTTTAGTGCCGTAGATCTCATACCCCGGATTCACCTCCCACGACTTTACCGTCCGGCTCATCCACTCCGTATAAAGCAAAAATTCAACAGGATTGAGGTACTGGGGCATGGCTGGAGGGGCGTTCGGCAATTCAAGGGTGATATCGTCCGAAAACATATCAATGTTTTCAGGGAGCCAGTACTGTGAGGTGATCATACGTTTGACAAGATTATAATTCAGTTTTTTTGTCGTCTCAAAGCCTGCAATTGCGACCTTCTCGGCTGCCGTTGCGGAATTCGTCCGGAGCCCCGTAAGTTTTTTACAATTCAGCGCACATGCGGACGCCGCACCCGCGGCAATTAAAAACTGCCGCCTTCCTATAAGAGATTTGATCAGATTCATACCCCCTCCTTTTCTAAACAGGTTTCTTATTAAGCTGTAATGCCATCCGTTGCTCTAAAGGGCTATTTATTATCCTGTAGATCCCCGGTTGTACCTTTAAGATCAAAATTGACCGTCACCTCAGCCGGTCCTGCGGGGTCCAGCCCAAAATATGTCAACTTGACACTGTCGCCTGTGAAAATCCGCGCGCCTCCCATAACAGCCTTGGCCCCATTATCAAGCGGCACAACAACTCCCAGATTGCCTAGGGATAGGAGATGGCCTTTTTTTAAAACCTTGCCGTCGTCACGCAGTGAATCCCTGAGCCATCTTACGACCTCAAGTGGTTCGTACTTTGCCTCAACTGAGCCCGATCCCAGTTCAATGCCGTCCTGATCCGTCATAACAATACTGAACGTATTAAGCCTATTTCTGCAGTCCTCTGACGCTTCTATCGCTATGGGGTTGCCCATTACTCCGAAACGTGTCACCATATTCGCCATGATCATAGTTGCAGCAACCATGTCTCCGGGGACCCCTGTTGTATCGATCATGGTGTCCGGGAATTCAATAAAAGGTATTACTGCGTCCAGGGCCGATAATATTTCATCATCTGTGTCTGCCGAATTTATCGCATCGTTTCCTACCCTCAACAGCAGATCGGACTCTATGAAACTGCTGACAAAATTATCTGAGGATATATGCGCGCCGTTGTTTAAGATCATCTTTTCAAGGAATGTGCCTCTCATCTTTACAGGGGGGCCCGCACCATTTCCGCTCCTGTCGAATCCGCCGGCCTTATATCCTATGACCCCGCCTAATGTCGGCTTCAGCAGATCAATGAAATCGTCCTGCCATTTGTAGGCTTCTTTCATGGTCATCTTGTAGTAGAAGCCGTCAGCGGGCTTAACCTCCAGATATTGTCTTGAAAACCTCAGCAGGCTCGCCCTTATTTCAGCCTCGCCACTGTCGGATGAATATCCTGGAGAAGGGGGTTTCCGGAGTGAGCAGGAATATAAGGCCAAAAGGATTGCCACTATTATCATCCCAGGGTTTTTCAATGTCTTCATCTGTCTTTCACACACCCGTCATATTCAGAAAAATGAGTAAGCTAAAGAGTTGAGGCCATCCATGCATCACATCATCTATGCGTAATTGCTTGACACCATGATGAGCAACAGGTTCTCAATGCTTAAGATCAAGTATCTTATCCAGTTTTTCCTTCTGAAAATCCGATATTATATAATATCTGGCTGATCTTCTGTCTCTGTCATTCCTTCGATCCTTATTGCTTCTGCGGTCTCCTGAACCCCGTTTTTCATTATAAATCGACTTGATAATATCGGTTTGTCTCCGTCGGTCAGTTCCCGATCTCCTGTTCTCAATCTTTCTTATGCTTATAACATACATTTTGAATGCCTCATTCATGTTGTTCTGTAATAATTATGCATAAAACCCTTCATCATAGCAACAAACATATTACCTGGCATCTCATAAAGCTTCACCGTTAAGCATCTCTACTTCGTGCGCAACACATTACAGTATTTACAAACATGAGTCAAAAAAGACTCGGGTCATTTCAATATGGGCTGGTTATATCTTGCGGTTAGTCTTGAAGTTGAATTCAAGTATTACAGTTTATTTTAAAGTCATAAAAAATATGCCGATTATGAATGCATATAATTAGATTGTTTCAAGTAATGGGTACCAATCCTTATTTAAGGGTTATATTTATTGAATGAATCCAATTGTGATCAACCTTGTATGTCTATCATTCCACATTTAAATCGGAGATAATGTTATGGGAACGGATCTTGCTTTGAACTGTAAAAATAACTATGTCCGGCTTTTGCATCATGTTTGTCTGATAGTTTTAATTTTATTCGGGCTCATCGCTGTTATTGCCTCAGGTGGCGGAGGAGGTGATGATGGTGACAGCAATACTGATGATGGCATCGAAAATTCAGATAATTATGATAATCCTGATACATCAGACGGAACATATTCCGGGGGCACAATCAGCATTCAGTCCGATGATGAGTTCACGGCAGCCAACGGGGTGGTCGGTGGTTCCGGAACTGAGTCTGACCCGTATGTTATTGAGGGATGGACTATTGATGCCTTCTCCAGCGACTTAAATGCCTGGCCCTACATCAAAGTCGGTATAGCCATTAGCAGTACGACGAAATATTTTGTGATAGATGATTGTGAGGTCGAGAACGCTGATGTATACGGAAGCGGAATCGCATTGACCTTCCTGAGCAACGGCACGGTTCAGAACTGCATTCTAACCGCGGATTATAACGGTATCAGCCTTGACGGTTGCTCTAATGTTGTAATCTCTTATAATAATATACAAAACTGCACAAACGGTGTTACAACCGGCAGCTGTTCTTCAGACGGCATAATGATATCCAACAACACCGTAACGAGCTGTACAGGGATTGGAATAAAATTCCATTACCTTACAAACAGCAGCGCTACGTATAATGATGTCAGCAGTAACAGTGAAGGCATTGCTATATCTTCCATATTATCTGGCGGATGTTCAATCTCCAACAACACCGTGCAGGGGAATATTTACGATGGCCTTTTTACGGACGATGACTCCCAGAATCTTACCATATCCGGCAACAACACAAGTGACAATGGCGGCATAGGTCTATCGGTATATGGCAGCTATAATACGGTTTCAAATAACATATCCAGCGGAAACGGATACACAGGGATCAAATGCGATTATACGGCTCTGGCTGGGACTGCTGCAATCTACAATATTATCACCGACAATACTGCCAGCAACAACGGAATGGATGGCATCTATATTGGAATAGGTTGTACAAATAACAGGATAGTACAGAATTTCTGTTATAATAATAACCAGCAGGGGGTGCCTGATTATTACGATATAAGCATTAATGCTACACCGTATACGCAGTTTGACAATTTCTATTATACAATTAAACTGCCATAGGAGTTTATAAAGGCGGTTTATTGGTGCATGGGTGCATTCAAGAATAGGTATCAGGCCTGCGCATTTGACAAAAATACTTATTACGTCAATTGTGCAGGCCCGACCCTGTTGCCCTGTCTTTATCCACTCTTACCCTTTCTTTAATGGCAGCTTTGCAGAGGCGCCTACGATCCCCACAATGCGTCCAGGGTCAAGGGTCTCAGCCCAGCAGGCGATATCGATGATGCCTTCACCTTTCTCATTTTTGTATTTTTTGGTAACATAGCCCCTTGTAATCAAGGTATCGCCTTCACCTCCATGAAGCGTGCATTCCTTTCCCTTCATGTGTGGGACCAGTTCCATTTCATCAAGACCGGCATACCCGGGAATCTGCAACTCCGGGGCAAAGGCCTTTAACCTGTGGCATTTCCTGGTCACTACTCCGGCATCGCCTATATAGTTGGTAACCATTCTGATAAGGTGATTGGCGGCGGTGCCGTTGAAAAGTACCATGCGGGCCTTTGGATTGAGGATGTTTCTGCCGCCGTAGTGAAGTCCCGTTTCCTCCAGATAGATACCGAACCTGTCCCTGTACATTATATTCCAGTTATCCATGCTGTTGCGAAGACGCACTCCCCTGGCGCCCCCACCGTTTTCCAATGCTATGTCCATGTAGGAATAGGGGCCGGAGCAGACTGGGGCGGGCACGTCGCCCACATTGACGTCCTCCCAGTAGAGCTTCTGGCTGCCCCGGATATACTCATTCTTCCAGAGCTCCTTGATATATTCGTATTCCTCATCCGTGGTGTAGTGGCCAGGATCAAGATGATTGACCCATTCCTCTAAATTTTCGTTTACTGTCGGCTTTGTGCCTTCAATAACCTTTTTGTAGGCCTCCCTGTTTCTCCCTTTTGACCAGCCAACCTGATCACCTGTCTTTGCGTCATACATTTTGGAGGCAGAGCCCATGGCAAACATACGGACATCGCTGCCCGGGACAGTTATATCATCGAAATATATGCTTTCTGTTTCTGCGGTAAACGTATCGCCGGCAAAGACATGTCTAAATACACGATTGTCAGTGCCGTCGGTAGTATAATAAAACAGGTCTCCAAAATCATGGGGTATCCCTAATCTGACACCACCGCCTCCTCCGCCCCTGGCGCCCTGTGTGCCCGGGAACGCTGGAACGCTCGGGTACCCGGCCTTTCTGGCATACTCCCTGTCGTTGAACAGGGGGTTATAGGGATCCCACTTGTTGTTGGCCGCAATTATTTCATCCTCCGTTATGGGCGTTACGTTTATCGGATCGTTTGACTTCTGAGGTCCTTTCCTGATGCTTTCCATCCTCTCTTCGACCGTATCTTTTTCCCAATCAAGATATATGCCGGGTTGGAAGACCTGATATTTCCTGGCATTGCTTTTAAATGATTCCTTTGAAGTTGTCTTTGTCGCCTCCGATTTTGCCAGCGCATCTTTTCCTGAAATTCCCATTCCAACGCCTAAAGCCGCTGAGCCTTGCCCTAAAAGTTTGATAAAAGTCCTCCTGTTTAAATTGGACATATTCCGTTCCTCCTTTCATGATTAATAAAAATTGGATTTTTGTTTTGACGTGATAGGGTTATTTGTGACTTGTAAACTGAATCATAATTGATATTAAGATATGCATATACAGGACAGACTTCGAGTCT
>JAFGIC010000255.1 GCA_016929815.1 Deltaproteobacteria bacterium | reverse complement strand
TTTCTTCAGATACTCCTGTATTGAGCGCAGGTCGTTCTCCGTTGCCTTGTCAAAGTCCCAGATAATGGGCCCGTATCCTGCGTGGATTGTGCTGGCAAAGGAAAGATCGAACCCCTTGTTGGGGAGCCGCCTTCCAAGAGCGTCATCAAACTGGAAATAAGCGGGGTACATCTCTCCGTTTCCTTTCCACATAGGATCTTTGGCGATGTTTACGTGCATATCCGGGAATTCGTTGCCGCTGATTAGCGCTCCGGCCCTGTAGGCCATAGCGTTGCCGTCGCCTGTCTGTCCGGAGATATTCATGCCGGGAGATTTAAAATAATTTCTTCCCGCTGAGATTATCACCGCCTTTGATTGAATGACGCAACAGATGTCTTCATCCATGGGGAAGCCTATAGCGCCCGCTACTTTGCCGTCTTTCATGATCAGGTCCGTTATCATCACACGGTCCAGAAACCTGACCCCTTTGCTTTCCGCATATTTTCTCAACGCGGGAGAGACGGTGCGATGTCTCAGGGGGACGATACCATAATGTGTATGGGGGTCATCCTTGTGGTGGCCGGCCTTATCATTGCCGATAATGGATTTTCTGAAAAAATCACGCATATCTTCATGAGGGACAGGAAATTTGACGCCCCATGCCTTCAGGTCCATATAGGTCCCCCAAGATTCCTTGAGAAAGAGGTCAGACCATGTGCGGTTATTAAGATAAGAGCCGTTTTTATTGATATAGGCAAAGGTGGAATCATAATCCATGCCCCATTCCGGATTGAATACCGCCCAGAAACCGCTTGCCATAATGCTGGCGCCTGCATTTCCGCCGTACGCCTTGTCCACGGCAATAACGTCCAGGTTATCTTCTTTAACGGTTATAGCGGCAAAACAGCCTGCTGTGCTTCCTCCTATTATAAGAACGTCGCAGCTGAAATATTGAGTACGAGTCATGGCTTTTACCCCTTAAAAATCAGACTGCTGCCGGTGTCGGCAGGTATTTTTTGAAATACCGACTTTCAGAGACAGCCTTAATATTTTACTTTGGAATGAAGTTTAACAAAAAATATCGTTACTATTCAAGTTGAAAAAGGAAGTATAGTTGCTCTAAAACCATGTCCATATATAAGCCAATAAGAATGTTGCGGGAATTTCCTTTACATGCTATCAATTATAACAAACGACAAAAATAAAAAGTGATGTTTTATAGCTCCATTTAAACTTATTTAAGTCGTTAACTATAGCTGTCGCATCTCGAATGCTTAAAGGAAGTCTCTATCAATAACAATATCTTTTAGGAGGAGAAACAGAATGAAA
Organism: Deltaproteobacteria bacterium; assembly: GCA_016929815.1. Lineage (GTDB taxonomy): Bacteria > Desulfobacterota > DSM-4660 > Desulfatiglandales > HGW-15 > JAFGIC01. The sequence continues at coordinate 5,281 of JAFGIC010000255.1, read as the reverse complement.
AAAATGTACTCAAAGCGTCTTCTTTCCCTTGTTGCGGCCACGACAATCCTGGCATGCTTTTTTATGCAGGCGGCATTCGCGGCGGACAAGACCTTCAATATAACCTTCAGCACAGGGCAAACAGCCACTTTAAACGCCGGAGAAGATTTTGTCTTCGCTATCTCATGCCAGCCCCCGACGGATATTACGGAAATCAAGGTTTCCGGCGGCACACTTACAGCGGAAAAAACTACGCTGGGCGGTCCGTCAACGCCGCAGGGTGTCATAAACGGTTTGTGGACATTATCCGGAATCACAGGTGACGTGACTATAACACTTATACTTAACACACAGGAAGGGGCCGATCTTCCTGTAATAACTACGGGCAAGGAAGCAGCTGAAGCGGCTGCAAGCAGTTCCGGAGGCATGGGTGGAGGAGGTCCTGGGGGTGGGGCGCCTGGCGGGACACCTCCCTTGGGTGGAGCACCTGGAGGAACACCTCCAACTGGCGCACCAACCGGAGCCCCAAGTGGTGCACCTGGAGGGACACCTCCAGCAGGAGCACCGACAACATCTCAACAGTAAAATGCTTCGGGGTCAGGACTTAAATATTGTCAGGCTGATGTATTCTGTCAAGAATGAAGGCCTGACCCCTAGTGCATGTTGGAAATATTATTCCTTTATCTTTAATATGAGGCTCCTTTACGTAGGTTTTACGTAGGAATTTTGCTGTAAGTGGGGGAATGCTGAAATAGGGAAATGTAATAAATTCAAGGTGGTGGGCGGTACAGGATTTGAACCTGCGGCTTCCACCGTGTGAGGATGGCACTCTCCCGCTGAGTTAACCGCCCGGTTTTGAATTATACCTTTAGATACAATTAAATGGGGATATTGTAAATAGAAAAGTGAAGGACGAAGTAAAGAAAACAGGGAACAGAAGAGAGGAAATAGAAGAGAGGAGAGAGGAAAGAGAATAGAGAAAACAGGAGACAGAAGACGACGGACGACGGACGACAGACGACGAACTCAGAAGATGGAGGACAGCCCGGCCGCCGGCTGCTAAAGCGTCCGGTTTAATCGAAGATAAGACTTGAACGTTCAACGTCCAACATCGAATGATGAATATTCAAAATGCTCAAAGGCTGTTAAAAATGAGGTTTCATAAGAGACGACGGAAGATCTGTGGATTATGAGTAAAAGGCTTCATAGCTTCCCGGCCTGCCAGCCTTCTAGCTGTTATTTATCTCGAACCCTTGATCCCTTGAAACCTTGAACCCTCTATTTTATCCTTTTCTCTTTACCCTTATTTTTCCCCGCCTGTCTCGCCATCTCCATCAGCTCCTCCACCTCTTCAGGTTCAAGATTTCTGTATTTCCCCACCTTCAGGTTGCCCAGTTCAAGGGCGCCGAAGCCTATCCTTACAAGGTGGACGACAGAATAGCCCAGGCTCTCCATCATCCTTCTCACAATCCTGTTCCTGCCCTGGGCAATGGTCAGCCTTAACAGGCTCTTTTCACCCTGACGGCCTATGACAGCGGCGCTGGAGGCGCTTATGAATCCGTCCTCAAGCTCTATACCGTTTTTTATGGCATCAATATCCTTTTCAGTAACAGTTCCCTGAACCGTTAACTTGTAGGTCCTTGGGATATGGTATCTGGGGTGTGTGAGTTGAAAGGAGAAGTCTCCGTCGTTGGTGAGTAAAAGGAGGCCCATACTGTCAAAATCAAGCCTGCCTACAGGATATATGCGTTGAGGTATTTCTTTTAAGAGGTCGGTAACAATCGGTCTTCCCTGGGGGTCGCTGAGGGTGCTGAGATATCCAAAGGGCTTGTTGAGCATCAGGTAGATCTTTTCCGAGGGTCCGGGGATCTCCTTGCCGTCCACCTTGATAATGTCCTTGCCCCATTCGGCCTTTGCGCCCGGTTCCATTAGGGTTTTGTTGTTCAACGTGATCCTGCCTGATCTGATCAGTTCATCCGCCTTTCTTCTTGATGCAACGCCGGCCTCCGACAGTATCCTGTTAATCCTTTGGATCATCTTCGTTTCCGTCTTCGGAAAGGTCATCATCGGGGTAGTAATCCCCGTTCGTATCGTTGTATCCTTCCTGGGAGCCTTCATCATCAGGGAAGAATTCGTCTTCATCAGGCATGTCATCAGGGGCCGGCTCCTCATAATATTCTTCATCAACCGCCGTATCATCGGCAACAGTTTCCTGATACCCATCCACAATGCTGACGGACATTTGATCAGACACAGGTTCATCGACCTTTATCTCATCCGCCAAGCCCTCTGCTGATGTCTCCTCTTTCTTCTCCTCCGAAGCGGCCTGTTCCGGCGCTGCTCCGATATGCTGAGCCTGTGTGTCTTCGGATCTTTCAGACGACGGTTCACTGCCCGTCCCCTCCGACAGCCCTTCCGTGCCCTGGGGCTGGAGGGGGTTGTCCCTGTTCTGAGGGGTAGGTTCATAGCCCTGGAGGCCGAAGTCCTTTATCTCGCTCATCTTGGGGAGATCAGATATGTCCTTGAGGTCAAAGACCTCAAGGAAGCGCTTGGTTGTTCCATAAATCAACGGCTTTCCCGGCAGATCCTTGCGGCCCATTATCTTTACAAGGTCCTTTTCCATGAGGGTCTTTAAGATCCCGCCTACATCCACTCCCCTCAGTTTTTCTATCTCGTGTCTGAGGATGGGTTGTTTGTAGGCAATAATGGCAAGGGTCTCCATGGCCGCCCTGGAAAGCCTGTTTGGCGTGCTCTGGAGCATCCTTAATATATATGAGCCGTATTCAGGCTTGCTCCTGAACTGGTATCCCCCGGCCACCTCCTTGAGGTCATAGCTCCTGTCCATTGCCTCATAGTCGTGCTCAAGCACGGCAAGGGCATTCTTTATGTCCTTTGTGTCGGTATCAGGGACGCAGTCCTTGATGTCCTTGACAGTAAGGGGCTTTTCGGACGAAAAGAGAAGCGCTTCAATAATCAACTTCAATGACTTCGACATTCGGTTCCTCTCCATTATCTTTAAAATGGGCCTCAAGGCGTATATCCTTGTTTGTGTCGGGCTGGTAAATCTTTATCAGTCCTGCGTGAACAAGCTCCAGCAGGGCAAGGAAGGTAGCCACAAGTTCTGCCAGTGTCCTGTCAATTTTAAACAGGTCCGTAAAAAAGACATTTGCCTGTGTCTTTAGTCTGTTCATGATGAAGGACATCTTCTCCTTGACAGACCATTGTTCGGCGGTAAAGGTTATCTCCGCGTCAGGGACTATCTGCTCAATAACCCTCTTGAAGGCGTCCATGAGCTGGAAGATATTGAGGTCCAGGGGGACATCCTCTCCCTGGAAATGAGACGTGAGATCGCCGGGCAGCCGGCGTTTGAAGACGTCCCTGTCAAGCATCTCCCTCCCGGACAGGTCTTCCGCTGCCTCCTTTAGCTTCATGTATTCGAGCAGCGGGCGGGTGATCTCCAGGCGCGGGTCTTCCTCTTCGGTCTCACCGTCCTTCGGCATTTCAGGGAGCAGCATTCTGGACTTGATGTGTATCAGTGTGGATGCCATGATAAGGAAATCCCCTGCCACGTTTATATTCAGGGCCTTCATCATGTCAAGATATCCGAGATACTGGTCCGTTATCAGGGAGATGGGGATGTCAAATATATCCACCTCGTTTTTCCTGATCAGGTGGAGAAGAAGGTCAAGCGGTCCCTCGAATATCTCCAGCTTTACTTTGTAATCTGTTTCATCATCCATGATTTTAAATACGTATCGCCTCTCTCACCTGCGCCATTGTCTGTCTGGCGATCTCCCTGGCACGGCTGTTGCCCCTTTCAATTATGTCTTTGACCAGATCGGGATTGGATTCCAGCGCCCTTCTCTTTTCCCTCACAGGGGCGAGGGCATTGATCAGGTGCCCGGCCATTATCTTTTTGCATTCCACGCAGCCTATTGCCGCGTTTCGACAGTCCTTGTCGATCTGGGCCAAGGTTTCCTCAGGGGTGTATATCTCATGAAAGGCAAAGACATTGCATACCTTCGGGTCTCCCGGGTCATTTTTTTTCATCCTCTGGGGGTCCGTGATCATCCGGCTTACCTTTGAAGAGATCTCTGAATCGTCGTCGGAAAGAAATATCGCGTTGTTGTAGCTCTTGCTCATCTTGCGCCTGTCGATCCCCAACAGCCTGGATGTGGGGGCAAGGAGGGTCGCAGGCTCAGGGAAGACCTCCCCGTAGATGTAATTAAAGCGTCTTGCAATCTCCCTTGTGAGTTCCACATGGGGCGCCTGGTCCTCTCCAACGGGCACGCCGTTTGCCTTGTACATCAGGATATCAGCCGCCTGCAGTACGGGATAGCCCAGGAATCCGTATGTGTAAAGGTCTTTCTGTGTCAGTTCCTTCAACTGCTCCTTGTATGTGGGGTTCCTCTCCAGCCAGGGGAGGGGCGTTATCATCGAAAATACCAGGTGCAACTCCGTATGCTCCTGTATGTCGGACTGTACGAAAAAGGTCGAGAGCTCAGGGTCAAGGCCTATAGAGATCCAGTCTATTATTATGTCGGGGATGGACTCCCGGATATTCTCTGTATTTGCGTACTCAGTGGTCATCGCGTGCCAGTCCGCAATAAAGAAAAAACAGTCATATTCCTTTTGAAGTGATTTCCAGTTGTTAAGCGCCCCGTGAAGATGGCCGAGATGCATCTTGCCGGTGGGCCTCATTCCGCTTACTATTCTTTTTTTCATTAAAACAGTCTCCTGAATTGTCTTGAATTGAACGAACGTTTACGTATATCACTCGAATAACCCCTTTTCAAGATATCGTTTTGAAATTTTCCTTTATAAAATTTAGTTCGTCCTCCCTGGTGCTCACCTCGTCACGGAGTCTTGCCTTTAATAGATTTGAAAATATTTCCCTGTAAACAGGGCCGGGCCTGTAGCCCATTTTTTCCAGGTCGCTGCCCCTGACCTTTATTGTCGTCCCTTTAAGCTTTGTGAAATAAAGGGATATTGCCTTTTTGACCTTTTCATTGTTTGCCTTTGCCATGATAAAGAGAAGGATTTCGGTATCATACTGAGAAAGCAGCCTGTAGATCTCGTAATTGTCATCCTTCTTCATCTTGAATAAATTATCCAGGATATCAGGGACTTCCAGCCTCTGTGATATCATCCTGCCGCTCTCAAGATCGTTCATCTGCATGGTTTTTGACAGGTTCTTAAGGACATCCCCGTCCAGCTGCGAGGTCAATCCATGCCAGTAGATCTTCCACGGGCTGTAGGCATCTTCCAGATAAAGAAGCTTGAACCATGAGATTACCGATTC
>JAFGIC010000254.1 GCA_016929815.1 Deltaproteobacteria bacterium | reverse complement strand
TCTTTTCAAGCAGAGATACCAACTCCGTCTTGGTAATGGAATCAACCAGCCCTTCGTTTAATGCCTCGGTCAGTTTATCGAGAGAGACCCCGCCCGTCTCATTCTTTGACTTTTCAATAATCTCAGTGACCTCTCCCACGCCCATACCCATGTTAAAGAGGAGTTCCTGAACCTTGGGGATATAGGACGCGTCAACAGTTACTCCTGTGGCGTCGGAAAGGGTCCCTTTTTCGGCTGAATGGATTGCGGTCGCAAGTTTATGCATTTGTATCTGGCCATCCTCATTCAGCGATGAAAGAAGTATGCTGTCGATCTGTTCAGTGGAAAACCCCTTGTTTTCCAGAAATGATGCAAGGTCGGGCATGGCCGATTCCGGAAGCAGTAAATCAGAGGATTGAAAGGATGTCTTGTCATGATGTTTTTCCGTCTTATCGGTTATTATGCCCGAATTAATCGCAGGAGAAAGATCCTCATCGGCAATGATTGAACTGCCCGCAGGTAATGCACTCATCAACAGAGAGAGCCCGGAGGATCCGCCGCTGGTCTCCGTGGAGCCATTCATATTACTGAGAAGTATGCTGAACAGGCTCTCCCCATTATTTCCACCGGTCTTTGTATTGTCGGAGAGATTTATCCCTGTTCCGCCTGTTGCTGTAATCATCTGAAAAAAATTAATCATGAATTCCCTCTGTCCATTTATGTTGCAAAGCATATGAGCAATCACCGTGCCAAAAGACTACTCTCCGAATTTTATGTGATTTTTCAAGATGTTATAAGTTATGAAAAAATCTCAAAAAGAATTTCCAAGGGTAAAAATTGCCTCTAGGTTTTCGGGATAGGTAAATTTTTCCATGTATCTTTGGATATTGACATAGATGATTAAACTGTCCTAAAAATAAAAGCCAATGCAGGATTTTATATAATAATCTTTATATCAGGGAGGGACGCTTTGACTCTATTTAATTACAAAAATTCTTTCGTATTTATCACTCTATTATCATTAATCCTTTTCAGTTTTCTGGTCTTCACATCCTGCGCTGCACAGGAGATAAAGGCCGCTTCGGGTCAGGGTCCCGCCCAGATTCCGCCCGGTCAGCCAGGGAACGCATCTGCAACCGGTGATAATAAGACCTACAAGGTAATCCCCATAACCATGGAGATGGAGGCAGGGGCCGCGCAATACAGGGAATGGCCGGGAGGTCAAAAGACCATCCATGCCGGCATCGGCTGGCTGCATCCCTTCGGCAGAGGTGAGTATGTGGCAGGAATGGGATACCCCGAGGCGGCAGACTATCCGGAACCCAGCTACTTCAATGAAGAATGGATACAAACTTACGGCACCCGTCTTTTCTGTATCTACATGCTTAAAGACGGCAATATCTACGCATATGACGGCGTAGTCGGCAACCTTGAACCTGATCAAGGCGACGGGAAGATGGACTACCTCGTCAACGTTATCGTAGGCGGCACAGGGGCCTATGAAGGCGCCACAGGTATGCTGCTGGGACGCACGCCCGGCAAAGGCGCAAATATTGATGTCAATGACGGCGTCTCGCTTCCGGTTTCAATCCTCAAGCTTATGGAAGGGTATATCAAGATACCTGTCAAGGAGTAAAAATAGGTAAAAATGTCGATAAGGATTGCAATTAACGGATTCGGACGCATAGGACGCTCGGTTTTAAGGGCGATTTGTGACAGAGGCTCTCCGGACGAAGAGATTGATTTAGCGGCTATCGCGGATATCTCCACGGATGCGGATCATCTTGCATATCTGATCAAGTATGATTCTATCCATGGAAGGTTCAGGCATGATGTTTCTGTTCGTAAAAGTAACCTGTTAAAAAATGCTGCCGATACCCTAGTCATCGGCAGCCACACTATCAGATGCCTGCCCGCGGCAGGAGACCCTTCCCTTTTGCCATGGAAAGACCTGGGGGTTGATCTGGTGGTTGAGTCTTCGGGGCTTTTGACAAACAGTGCAAAGGCCTATGGACATATTCAGGCAGGTGCGAAAAAGGTCATAATAACCGCTCCGGGCGAGGGCGAGGTCAAAACCATTGTCATGGGGGCAAATGAAAATGAATACGACCCCTCAAACCATAACATCATATCCTCAGGCAGCTGCACCATGAACGCCCTCGGGATGCTTGTGCATGTGCTTATAAAGGAAGGGATCGGGATTGAAACAGGCCTTCTGACGGCCATCAACAGCTATACGGCCTCACAGAGGCTCGTTGATGGAATATCAAAAAAGGACAGACGCAGCGGCCGCGCAGCGGCTATGAACATAATCCCGACTCCCACCAGCGCGGCAAGGACTGCGTGGGAGGTATTCCCTGCCCTGAAGGGAAAAATTTCAGGCGTATCCTATCGCGTGCCCTCGCCGGATGTTTCCACGCTTGAGCTTATCTTCAGGTCCGTAAGGGACACATCCATAAAGGAGCTTGACGCCCTGATAAAAAAGGCCTCGGAGACATATCTGAATGGATACCTCGGTTACACGGAAGATGAATTGGTTTCCACTGACTTTATAAATGACCCCCGTTCTGCCATATATGATTCGGAGGCCACGATCCGCGGCAACATGGGAGATGAAAAACGCCTTTTCAGGATCATCTCATGGCACGACAATGAATGGGGTCACGCCAACAGGATACTGGATCTCATTAAATACCTGCAAAGGCACTGATGATTCATATTTAAAAGGAGGAAACATGCCCTA
>JAFGIC010000253.1 GCA_016929815.1 Deltaproteobacteria bacterium | reverse complement strand
ATCTTTCATCTTCGTAGCAAATTTTTCCACATCTGGGTGTAACATTTTGCGGACTTGAACCGCGGTGATTTCCACGTGTAGCGAAAAGGCTTTTCCAAAAATCCCCATAGACCCAAATGAATCTGATTAAAAGAGGTGCCGACGTTCAATGACACAAGAGAAAAAGAAAGATCTATTGTTACAGAATTACCGTGTTCTGGATCTGACGGATGAGAAGGGGCTCCTTTGTGCCAAAATATTAGCAGATCTGGGCGCTGATGTCATAAAGATTGAGAAACCCGGTGGTGATGACTGCCGGCGGTTTGGTCCTTTCTTTCATGGCGAAACACACCCGGAAAAAAGCCTTTTCTGGCTCGCTTATAATTTGAATAAACGGGGCATCACCCTGGACATAAAATGCAGTGAGGGTAAAAGGCTTTTCAATAAACTGGTAGAAAACGCCGATTTTGTTATTGAATCCTTTGACCCGGGCTATATGTCCCGGTTAGGACTCGGTTATAAAGACCTAAGCAGTATCAACCGGCGACTCATTATGACTTCGATTACCCCCTTCGGGCAGGATGGACCACGACGGGACTGGAAAGGTTCCGATATTGTATTTATGGCTACCGGAGGTTTCATGGCCCTCGTAGGCGATGATGACCGGCCGCCTGTCAGGATCAGTGTTGATCAGGCTTCCCTGCATGGTTGCGCCGAGGCGGTGGTAGCATCCCTTATTGCCCTTCATGATCGTCACCAGAGTGGTGAGGGTCAGTATATCGATGTTTCGATACAGGCAAGCGTTGTAACCACAACACTCAGTGCTATCCCCTTTTGGGATATGGGCGAAGTTATACTCAAACGAAGCGGGCCTTACAGGGCTGGTCTGAGAGAAGGGTCAAAAACCGTTCCTCAGCAATGGGCCTGCAAGGATGGTTTTGTAAGCTACGCCATATGGGGTGGGCAGGCGGGAGTCAAAACCAATACGGCGCTTGTAGAATGGATGGACAGTTATGGAATGGCTACAGAACTCCTTCTGGACATGGACTGGGCCGCTTATGACCTGAAAACAGCGGAGGACAGTTTGATGAATGCGATCGAGGAGGATATTGCCCGGTTTTTTATGTCACGCACTAAAGAAGAGCTTTATCAGGGAGCATTGGAAAGACGCATACAATTGTATCCCATTTATACCATTGAAGACATTGTTAAAAACCCACATCTTAAGGCCCGGAATTTCTGGGAAAAGCTCGAACACCCTGAGCTGGACGCGCAGATAACCTATCCTGGCGCCTTTGCCAAGAGTTCGGAGGTTGATTTGAATATTTACAGGAGGGCCCCCCTTATAGGCGAACATAATCATGAGATCTATGTCGGGGAATTAGGACTGAGGGACGATGAACTTAATATATTAAGGCAGGCAGGTATAATATGACGGACAATAAAAACAGAGATATACGAAAGGGGAGATCACTCGAAGGGATAAATATCCTGGAAATGGCATGGGTTATTGCCGGCCCCATCACCGGTAAATATCTTGTCGATAACGGGGCAAACGTTGTTCGTGTAGAATCAACTGCCAGGCCTGACCTATTGCGGGTTTCAGAACCATATAAAGATAACAGACCGGGAATAAACCGGAGCGCCATGTTCACCTATTATAACGCGAACAAGCGCAGTATGGCGCTTAATATCAAACACCCGAGGGCAAAGGAGATTATCAACAGGATGGTGAAGTGGGCGGATATAATTACAGAGAATTTTGCCCCGGGTAAAATGGAAGAATTTGGTCTGGGCTACGAAGAGTTAAAGAAGATAAGACCTGATATAATCATGATGCGCCTCAGTATCCAGGGACAGACAGGCCCCCATAGCGGCCATCCCGGATATGGGGTGGTCGCTGCCGGGCTTGCCGGTATAACCGGACTTACCGGATGGCCTGATCGTATACCATCAACACCTGTAGCAGGTTATACGGATCTTATATTGCCGAGACTTGCCGTCGCTATGGTGCTCGCGGCTCTTGATTACAGGCGCAGAACAGGGAAAGGGCAGTGTATTGACGCCGCGCAGTTTGAAGGAACTCAACAATTCCTTATACCCTCCATTCTTGACTATACAGTCAACGGAATAACTGCCGAACGGCAGGGGAATAGATGCCCATATGCGGCTCCACATAATGCCTACCAATGCAGCGGTGAAGATCGCTGGTGCGCAATCAGCGTGTTCACGGATGATGAATGGCAATCCCTCTGCCGGGTCATGGGAGATCGGGATCTCGCCTTCAGACCGGAGTTTGCAACCCCGCTTGCAAGGAAGCAGAACGAGGAAGAGCTTGACAGGATTGTTAACAACTGGACTGTTCATCAGGAAGCCGAGCAGGTGGCAGAGAAATTACAGAATGCCGGGGTGCCGGCCGGTGTGGTCCAGAATGCCCGGGACCTTCTTAATGATCCTCAGTTAAACAGGGTAATGTGGCGTCTTGAACACCCCGAAATCGGTTCTGTTAATGAAATGGGGCAGGCTTTTGTTATGTCGAAACCTGGGGGTGATCCATGCACCGCAGCGCCGTGCCTGGGTGAGCATACCGAGTATGTGTGCAGGAATCTACTGGGAATGTCTGATGAGGAATTCATTGATTTGTTCAGCGCAGGGGTTTTTGAATAAGACCAGCAATTTTAAGAGCTTTACATGGCGCATGATCATCTATACACGACGTCATATATTATTGCGCATTATATCGTTGTCATTCTTCGGCTTGACCGAAGAATCCAGCCTTTCTAACCGGGTAGATCCTGCGATCCCTGGCCCAGACCGGCAGAAATAGGATATTGATAAAGGATTTTGGTTTGTATATAAACTGCACAATTTCGCTTACCCTCGTAGGCCGCGCCAGGGCGGGCAAGCATGCCCTGGACCAGATCCAGGGTCGCAGGATGACATTATAAGAAGATTTATTTTTATAAAAGAATCAGCAATCATTTAATGCGCTCTGTATAATGAAGGAATTAGCGGAAAAAAAAGATTCTAAAGATTAGAGAGGCTCAGGAGATAAGAACAATGGAAAAGGCCCTTGTGATGCATGAGAATGACAACACGGCCACCGCCATAAGGGATCTCAATGAAGGTGAGACGGTCTCCGTTCTTATTGGAGAGAAAAGGGAGGATGTCCGCATAAATGAACATATCCTCTTTGGGCATAAATTCGCCATCAGGCCCATTTCAGGAGGTGAGCAGGTCATTAAGTACGGGGCGAGCATCGGTCTGGCCACGGATGATATCACCACAGGGATGCATGTGCACAGCCATAACCTGGAAGGGGCAAGGGGAAGGGGAGACAGGAAATGAGCCTTGTCAAGGAATTTATAGGCTATCGCAGGCCTGACGGTCAGGTTGGTGTTCGTAACAGATTAGCCGTGATATCGGCCATGGATAATGCAAATCCT
>JAFGIC010000252.1 GCA_016929815.1 Deltaproteobacteria bacterium | reverse complement strand
TTTATGGCCTTTTCCGTCTGATTAAGGTCAAGCAGGCTTTTATATTTTTTCGGCACAATCAATGGTTTACTCATAAGACGCTCCTTACGCCTATCGAATGGAAATTTCTGCTTTATTATAAACATCTGACTGAATGTCAAGTATTTAAGCGGATTTATTAATTTTTCAGTATCCTATCATCATAATTTCATGGAATTCATTATTATATATATTCAACGAATTTGTTTTTAAAAAGATCTTTAATATACATTATTGTAATTAATTGAATTTATCGTTAATGGCGCCTAAACATATAATTTCCTGAAATGATTAATGTTTATGCCTTTCATTAAGACGGCACAATCATTGCTTTAAATTTAATTGAAAAAACACTTCCATAACAGGAGCATACTTTGAATTCAAAGGATATCATCGAAAGGATTGAAGAATTCAGAAAGACGCGGCCCGATGCAGGATGTGACAATACAAGACTTTTAGAGGCTGCCCTGTTTGTTGAGGATGCATTCGGCCTTTGCCTGAACGATGACGAAATATGTGAAAAGAACCTCGGAACGCATCAGGCAATGGAAGGGTTTGTCCAAAATAAAATTAAGGCTATATAATCATGTGCGGCATTTGCGGTATTATCAATCTGACTGAAGATACACCTCCCGATAAGGACATCCTTATCAGAATGATCGGGAGGCTTCATCATCGCGGTCCCGATTCAAGCGGTTATTACCGCGATGACCGGGCTGCCCTGGGTCATACCAGGCTTTCAATAATTGACCTGGAGACCGGTTCCCAGCCCCTGAGCAATGAGGACGGAACACTGTGGATCACCTTTAACGGAGAGATATTCAATTATATTGAACTCGGAAAAGAGCTTCTGGATTACGGCCACAGATTTCGGACCAGGAGCGATACGGAGATCATCGTTCACGCCTATGAGCAATGGGGGGATGCCTGTTTTGAGAGATTTAACGGTCAATGGGCGCTGGCGCTATGGGATTCCCTGGAAGGAAAGACCATCCTCTCCCGTGACCGTCTGGGGATCAGGCCTCTTTATTATACATTAAGCAATAACAGGCTGTTGTTTGCCTCTGAGATAAAGGCGATTTTCGCTGATCCGGAGGTTTCTCGTTCATTTGATCCGGCAGGGTTGGCCGAAATCTTTTCCTTCTGGAGTCCGGTAGCCCCAATAACCGCCTTCAGGGGTGTCTATGAGCTGAGGCCGGGTCATTACGGAATTCTGCAAAATAATGAACTAAAAACAAAGGCCTACTGGTCTATCCAATTCCCTCAAGCAGGCAGTGAAACATGTCAAAGCGAGTCAGAAAATGCCGATCATTTAAGAAAACTGCTTATTGACGCATCTCAACTTCGTTTTACGAGAAGTGATGTGCCGGTAGGGTCTTACTTGTCGGGCGGCATTGATTCATCAATAACATCATCCATTGTTTCAAAATATACCGGATCGCCTCTAAAAACCTATTCAATCCGCTTTACAGACAAGGAATTTGACGAAGGCCCTTTCCAGAGTGAAATGGTTAAACGACTGGGATCGGAACACAGGGATTTGATGGTATCCAATGAGGATATCGGGATGGTTTTCCCGGATGTTGTGTGGCATATTGAACGTCCTGTTCTTCGAACAGCCCCTGCGCCTCTGTATCTTTTATCAAAGCTTGTACGTGAGTCCGGATTCAAGGTAGTTGTAACCGGTGAGGGGGCTGATGAGGTAATGGCCGGATATGATATATTCCGGGAGACCAAGATCAGGATTTTCATGGCCCGCGATCTTGATTCAACAAAAAGGGCTGATATCCTCTTTAACCTTTATCCGTGGATGTTAAGAACACCAGGGAATGCCCCCGCATTTGCCCGCTCCTTCTTTGGCAGAGACCTTGATCCCTCAGACCCCGCCATATCCCACAGGCCGAGGTGGAACGCCACATCGGCCATAATGCAAATGCTTAATGCCGATCTCAGGAAAGAGATGGAAGGAATTGATGTTGTACAGGAGCTTCTTTCAGGCATGCCTGAAGGCCATCAGGAATGGGACCCTGTCTGCAGGGCCCAATGGCTGGAGATGGTTACCCTGCTTTCCGGATATATCCTCTCTGCCCAGGGAGATCGGATGCTGATGGCAAATTCCGTGGAAGGCCGCTTTCCTTTTCTTGACTATCGTTTTGTGAATTTTACAAATCAGCTGCCTTCCAGGCATAAGCTTCTCGGTCTGGATGAAAAACATCTGTTGAAAATTGCCTTTTCCGACCTTATTCCCCAATCCATATTACAAAGGCCGAAGCAGCCATACAGAGCGCCTGATGCCGGAAGTTTTTTTAATACGGGAAATCCGGACTGGGTGGATGATTTGATAAGTGAAGATACGCTGAAAAGGGCCGGTATATTTTTGCCTAATGCAGTGGTTCGCATTGCGGAGAAATGCCGCACCGTTAGGGGACACGGGATGAGCAATACGGACAACATGAGAATAGTGGCCATACTTTCCACTATGCTGGTTTATCATCATTTTATAGAAAATGACGGACAAGGCAGAAGAGAAGCACTCTTGCCAGGGCCTGTTACAATTATTGACCGTGTATCCGTGCGTGATTGATATACACGGATGCAATTTATATTAAATTCTTGACATCCGATGCATTTATAATAAAATTATATTAACACAATGGCGTGTAAGAAATTTTCATAATGACAAAGGCGTCAGGCTTCCTAATGAAGCAGGACGCTTTTTTATTTTTAAGGTATTTCTATGAACTGGAAACAAAGAACATATTGCGGCGACCTGACTGCCGATCACTCGGGCCGGGATATCCTTCTTATGGGCTGGGTGGATGCCATACGCGATCACGGGCGCCTGATTTTTATTCATCTAAGGGATGTACGCGGTATCATTCAGGTGGTATTTTCACCTGAGACCAACATGGATATCTATGAAATGGCCGCATCCCTTAAGGAGGAATATGTAATAGAGGTCAGGGGAAAGGTCGCCATGAGGGCAAAGGGAACGGCGAACCCGAATCTGACAACAGGCGACATTGAGGTGCTTGCATATGAGCTGACAATATTCTCAAGATCAAAACCTATGCCTTTTCATGTAAGCGAAAAGGCCATGGTATTTGGAGAGGAGATAAAGGACAGTCCGGAACATGTTGATGAAGACCTGAGGCTTAAGTACAGATACCTCGATCTTCGAAGGCCGTCCATGCAGGAGATCCTTATCAAGCGATACAGGATTTTAAGCACCGTCAGGGACTGCCTGTCCCAGTTGCATTTTACAGAGGTAGAGACCCCTTTCCTTACGAGAAGCACCCCTGAGGGCGCAAGGGATTATCTGGTACCCAGCCGAATTCATCATGGAAAATTCTATGCACTCCCCCAGTCGCCCCAGTTGTTCAAACAGCTCCTCATGATAAGCGGCATGGACCGTTACTTCCAGATCGCAAGGTGTTTCCGAGATGAAGACCTGAGACCCAACAGACAGCCTGAATTCACACAGGTGGATATGGAGGCATCCTTTGTTGACGAGGAATTCATATATGAGGTTATTGAAGAACTTACTGTAAGGATGTTCAGCCATGGTAACATTAAACTTGAGAGGCCTTTCCCAAGGATGACATACAGAGAGGCCATGGAACAATACGGCTCAGACCGCCCTGACCTGCGTTTCGGGATGGCCTTTGAAGATATCACCGAAATACTGAAAGATACCGGATACAGCGTCTTTAAGGAGATTATAAAAAAGGGCGGAGTTATAAAAGGCTTCTGTGTAAAGGGAGAGTCGGAGAGACTGAGCAAGAATATTCTCCAGAATGAATACAGCATGAAGATAGCGCCATCCCTGGGCGCAAAGGGCATGACATGGATGAAGGTACTGGACGGGAAGCTCCAATCCAATATTGTCCAGTTTTTTACTCCTGACGAACAGTCAGGGATCATGGAGGGATTCAAGGCCCATGACGGGGATGTCCTTATAATGATCGCGGACCGCTCACGCGACCTTGTCAACAGGGTCCTGTGCGGGCTCAGGCTTCATCTGGCTGAAAGGCTTGGGCTGATACCGGATAATGTGTTCAGACCCCTGTGGGTGACGGAGTTCCCCCTGTTTGAACGGAAAGAGGACGGTCTGGGCTCCCAGCATCATCCGTTTACAATGCCTGACAGGACAGATTTTGATCCTGATAATATCGACGAACTCCTGACCCTTAACTCGAGGGCCTACGATCTCGTAATGAACGGAGAGGAGCTTGGAGGAGGCAGCATACGTATTCACGATATGGAGGTTCAGCAGAAGATATTCAAGGCACTGGGCATGGGCCAGGAAGAGATCCAGGCAAAGTTCGGTTTCTTTCTCACGGCCCTGGAATACGGAACACCCCCCCATGCCGGCCTTGCCCTTGGCATGGACAGGGTTATTGCCATGATACTAAAGAGGTCATCCATCAGGGATGTTATAGCCTTCCCCAAAAACAGGAAGGCCTTCTGCCCGCTTTCCCAGGCACCGGCTGATGTGGACAAAAAACAACTTGATGAACTGGATATCGAAAGGGTATCAAAATCTCATCCGCATCCACAGAAATCCCATGTCGCTTCAGGGGAATCCCTTATAAAAATCTCGGCTGACAGGATATCCGAACAAGAGGTCCTTCATGTGGCAAAACTGGCGAGGCTGACCCTCTCTGCCCCTGAGATAAAGGAATACAGAAAGGACCTTAACTCTATTCTTAATTATGTCGGATCCCTTGAAGAAATCGATACAAGAGATGTGGAGCCCATGAGCCATGTCATAGGCGCAATGAATATATGGAGAGAGGATGAGCCGAATGATACTGGAAAACCGGAAGCCCTGTCAACAAATGCCCCCATGATGGAAAATGGCTGCTTCAGGGTGCCGAGGATACTGGAGAACAAATAAAGGTGAAGGTTTGACTATGGAATTATGCGACATGAGCGCAGTGGATCTGGCGGCCATGCTCAGAAAAGGCGAGATAAGCTCAAGGGAGATCACAGAATCGGTCTTTAAAAGGATTGATGAAAGGGATAAGACCCTGAACGCCTATATAACAACCGTCATGGACATGGCCCTAAGACAGGCGGACCTGGCAGATGAAGGTTTCCGCAGGAATAAAAACATGCCTCTTCTTTCGGGCATCCCCATAGCTGTAAAGGATATAATCTGCACAAAAGGCATCAGGACTACATGCGCTTCAAGGATACTTGACGGCTTTATCCCTGCCTATAATGCTACCGTGGTTGACAGGATCATTAATGATGGAGCGGTGATTACAGGAAAGACTAACATGGATGAGTTCGGAATGGGGTCATCTACCGAAAACAGCATCATAGGCCCCACGCTAAACCCCTTTGACACCCGGCTTGTGGCAGGCGGTTCTAGCGGCGGGTCTGCCACGGCAGTGGCAGCCGGAGAGGCAATACTGGCGCTGGGAACGGACACGGGCGGTTCAATAAGGCAGCCCTCAGCCTTCTGCGGCACAGCCGGTCTCAAACCGACATACGGCAGGGTCTCCAGGTACGGTGTTATTGCCTATGCCTCCTCCCTTGATCAGGTAGGCCCCATAGGAAGGACCGTTGAGGACTGCGCCATGCTCCTGGATGCCATAGCAGGTCATGACAGCCTTGACAGCACATCCGCTGAGGTACATAAACCCGACTTTCTTAAGTCCCTCAAAAAGGATATCAAAGGGCTGAGGGCCGGCCTGCCAAAAGAGTATTTTATAGAAGGACTAAATAAAGGGATTAAAGAAAGTATTAATGAATCTGTCAAACAGTTTGAAAAGAACGGAATTGATGCCGTCGAGATATCCCTTCCCCACACGAAATACGCAGTAGCCGCTTATTATCTCATTGCCACGGCAGAGGCAAGCAGCAACCTTGCGAGGTATGACGGGGTCAAATACGGTTTCAGGACCGCAGATAATATTGATGATATCATCGAGATGTATGAGGCTACGAGGAGCCAGGGGTTCGGCAAAGAGGTAAAACGAAGGATCATGCTGGGGACGTATGTCCTGTCCGCAGGGTATTATGACGCCTATTATCTCAAGGCACAGAAGATAAGAAGAATGATAAAAAATGACTTTGACAATGCATTCAAACATGTTGATTTTATTATAACTCCCACGACACCTGATCTTCCCTTTAAACTGGGCGAAAAACTTTCCGACCCCCTTCAGATGTATCTTGAAGACATATATACAATACCTCTGAACCTCTCGGGCCTGCCTGGACTGAATGTCAGGTGCGGGGATATAAACGGCCTGCCCGTAGGAATGCAGATCATAGGGAAGGCCTTTGATGAGGAGACGGTACTGAGGGTCGGGCATGGGTATGAGATAATAACGGCGCAGGGCGCAGGGCGCAGGGCACAAGGTTAAAAGAATTAAATATGTTTTTAGCATATGTCACCCCCGAATGGTACAGGCCAAAAGGTCAGGTATTTGATCTTTTCCCTGAGCCTTTCGCCTTGCGCCATTCTGATTCAAACACATGCGCCTGGAACAGCAAAATATAAAAAATACACAGGAATAGTATCCTATGGAATACGAATACATCATCTGTTTTGAAACGCACGTTGAGCTTAACACAAAAACAAAGCTCTTCTGTGGGTGCAGGGTGAGCTACGACGCCCCTCCAAACACGAGAATATGCCCTGTCTGTACAGGTCAGCCCGGCGCGCTTCCGGTTCTCAATAAAAAGGCCGTCGAGTATGCCGTCAAGGCAGGACTCGCACTTAACTGCAGGATCAATACATTTTCAAGATTTGCCCGCAAAAATTATTTCTACCCTGACCTGCCTAAAGGCTACCAGATATCACAGTATGACCTGCCGTTTTGTGAAGACGGTTATCTTGAAATCACTGATGACGGGGGCATGCCCTACAGGGTCGGCATAAAAAGAATACACCTGGAAGAGGACGCAGGCAAGCTCATGCATTCTTCCGATGGAAAAGAAGATTATAGCCTTGTGGACTATAACCGCTCAAGCGTTCCGCTTCTCGAGATAGTGACGGACCATGAAAGAAATCCTATGCACTCTTTACATGAGGCCCGTAACTATCTCGAAAAGCTTAAACAGACCATCAAATACATAGAGATAAGCGAATGCATGATGGAAAGGGGGCAGCTGCGCTGCGACGTAAACATATCCATAAGGCCAAAGGGATCAAAGGAATTCGGGAACAGAGCGGAGATAAAGAACATGTCCTCCTTCAGGTTTATTATGGAAGCCCTTGAATACGAGATCAAAAGACAGAAGGATCTGATAGAGTCCGGCAAAACAGTCATGCAGGAGACACGCCTCTTTGATGAACAGAAAAAGATAACCCTGCCCATGAGGAGTAAGGAAGATGCCCCTGATTACAGGTACTTTCCTGACCCTGATCTCATGGAGATAAAGCTGGACGAGGACTTCATTTCCAATGTAGAAAAGACCATGCCTGAACTGCCCGACCAGCAGCTGATCAGGATTGTGGATCAGTACGAGATACCCTCGGGTGATGCGATCATCCTTACAAGGG
>JAFGIC010000251.1 GCA_016929815.1 Deltaproteobacteria bacterium | reverse complement strand
CAGGCAGCACCTCCAGAACATATTTAATCTCTTCCCCGGTTGTCGACCGGCCCAGTGAGAACCTCAGGGTACTGAAAGCGGTTTCAGGCGGCACCCCGATTGCAGAAAGCACATGTGATGGATCCACTGAGGTTGAGGCGCAGGCAGCCCCCGCGGAGCAGGCAATCCCTGACCTGTCCAGTTCAGTAAGCATATACTCTGCTTCTGCGTCGGGCATTGAGACATTGACATTGTTCGGAAGCCTGTGCTCAGGATGCCCGTTAAGGGATGATCCGACGATCCCTTCAAGGATGCCTTTTATAAGGTAATCCCTCAGCAGCCTCAAATTTCTCATCTCCGCCTCCATCTCCTGACCGGCCAATTCCACGGCCTTGCCGAAACCCACTATGCCCGGCACATTATGGGTTGAGGCCCGCCTCCCCTTTTCCTGGTCCCCTCCATGCATAAAGGAATGGAGCCTGACGCCATTGCGGATATAGAGCATCCCCACACCCTTGGGCCCGTACAACTTGTGCGCAGACGAACTCAACAGATCCACATTCAGATCATCGACATTCACAGGAATATGCCCGAGGCTCTGTACCGCATCCGTATGGAAATACACGCCCCTCTCCCTGGCAACCCTGCCGATCTCTCTTATGGGCTGTATGGTTCCTATCTCGTTATTGGCATGCATTACGGATATGAGGATTGTCCGGTCTGTAATGGCCTCTTTCACCCTATCGGGATCAACCATCCCATACCTATCCACAGGGAGATAGGTGACGCTGAATCCCTGTCTCTCCATAAAACGGCACGATTCCAGGACTGCATGATGCTCAATCTTTGACGTTATTATATGGTTTTTATCTTCTCTTCCGGCATAGACTACCCCTTTTATGACCATGTTGTCGCTCTCGGTCCCGCCCCCCGTGAACACGATCTCCCCGGGTTCAGATCCGATAAAGGCCGCAATCCTTTCCCTTGCCGCGTTAACCGCGTCCTTCGCCTCCCTGCTGAAGGAATGGACGCTTGAGGGATTGCCGAAGAAATCCGAAAAGAAAGGCAGCATTGCCTCCAGCACCCTTTTGTCCACGGGTGTGGTTGCCGCGTGATCAAGATATATCCTCTTCATTTTCTATCCTGTTTTATATTTATTACTTTCAATCCGATAATAACCAAATCAGGATAAATAAGCCATGAGAATTTTAATATTTTTTCTTGACATATGGACCGGCTGCATATAGCTATTTTAAGAGGCAGATTTTCCGACAAGCATAACCGTTAAATTTAAAATCCCAAAGGTGTTTTTATGGAGTCTTCACTGCTCATAGATCCCCTGGTCAGACAAGAGATTGAAGGCGGCGCCCATGCTGCTATAAACCTGTGCTGGACATGCCAGTCCTGCACAACCGAATGCCCTGTAAACCTTGCTACAAACAGGCTGAATCCCATGAAGATCGTACGCATGGCCAATTTCGGGCTTATTGACGAACTGATATCCGACCCGTCAATATGGTACTGCCAGTCATGCAACCGATGCATCCAGGTATGTCCCATGACGGTCAAACCCGTCCACGTGATAAACTACATCAGGGAATTGATCCTCCAGAAAAATCTTATTTCCCGCGATACCTATCAGCAGTTCAACGACCTGCTCAGAAGGTTTCATCGTGTGCGCAGGTACGGTATCCTGACCTGCCTTAAAAAGGAAAAACTGTCATTATCCGCGGAAAAATTCAACGAATTGCTCAATACTCCGATAACGCCGGAAGAAGAATCGGTCCTGATGGATTTCTCCAGTGAACTGAGCCCTTCCCTGCTGAAAACCCTTAATGACGCGGATACGTTTTCCTGTTTTACGTGCTCGGCATGCAGCAGTTCCTGCCCCGTGTTCCTGGAGAGGCCTCTTTTTGAGCCGCAATCCGTATTCAGGATGGCCAACCTTGGTCTTACCGACAAACTTTTATCATCTACATGGATATGGCTCTGTATAGGGTGCCAGAGATGTACCGATAATTGCAGCCAGCTTGTGAAGGGACATGCGACTATTGAATCGCTCCGCGCACTTGCGGTCAAGGAGGATTTTGTCCCCGTGTCCTTTGCCTCACAGCTGAAGGAGATGGAAAAGGTCATATATCCCTACCTGCTTGACGAAATTGATAAATTGTTGGGGCTTCCCCTGAAAGATACGGCACAGAAACAGAATTGAAATGGGGGCGCCACGATAATATTTATATCTACATGAGGGGGAACAGATGATCAAAATACAATTTCCCGTTTCATTTATAAAGACATCGTCAATACTTGCAGCCTCGGTATTTATAACTTTTATTGCAATAAACCTTTTACTCGCCTCCGATGACCAGGAGATGCCCGATACAATCATCCTGGATCAGGATATGTGCGGGGAAAACCGCCGGGGCCCTGTTGAATTTTCCCATCTTAGCCATGCCGAAGACTACGAATTATCATGTAAAGATTGCCACCATGACTATGTGGATGGTGAAAATGTGTGGGAGGAAGGAGACTGGGTTAACAAATGTTCTGAATGCCATGATCCATGTGAGAGCGACGGCGATATTAAAAAGCTCAAGGTGGCCTTCCATAAAAATTGTATAGTGTGTCATCGAAAGATAAAAAGCGAATGGGGATCTACAGACGCGCCCTATAGGGACTGTAGAGATTGCCATACGTTGTAGATATTATAAAATACGGCACCATCCCAAAATCTACGATACATAGCAGCTACAACAGATTCACTATCTGTAATTTTCGTGACTTAAGCATATTACTGGAGTAGATTTGTGAATCCTACAAAATGGCAAGTATCATATAAAATAGATTGCTCCGGACCCCCACATATTGATATACTTTGCGCAATAGTAAGGATTCTTCATTTCAATGCCAAGTCGTATATCTTTTCCTTTTTAAAAAATTGACGGAACCAAGGAGGTTTATCCATGAAAAAAGTACTGATTGCCTATATCACCAGAACGGGAAAAACTCAAAAGATGGCTGAATATATTGCAGAGGGTATTCGATTTAGCGGCCATGAAGCTATCGCAAAAAAAATAGCGGAAATCAAAACTGAAAAAGAATTAGAAGGGTTTGATGGATATGTTTTTGGTTGCCCGACCTATCATAGGGATATGACGGAAGGGATGAAGAAATTTCTTTTTATGGCTGAAGGAGCAAACCTAATTGGGAAGATAGGGGGTGCCTTTGGCTCTTATACCCATAGCGGTGAATCAGTGCCCATGATTTATGATACGATGCTGTACGTTTTTAAAATGGATATGGTTGATTTAGGTCCCCTGAGTCTTAAGGAAGCTGCCATAGAATCTAAAGAGGGACTACGAAGCTGCCAAGAATATGGAAAAGCGGTGGGTAAGAAATTCAAGGCGTGAGAATCGGACTTGAACCAAATTCAGAAAATAAATTAGTAGCCCATCTGATTTACTCGTATGTTCTTGGATAATTGCACTGACCGGCCATTAATAGGGGACATAGGTAAAAAGATAAATCTATTTATTATCGATCGAGTATGAGTTATTTTCCACTATCATCCTGCCCCTTTTAACTGCGTAGTTTATCGCTGGAAATCAAGACACAAAGAGAAAAGCCACTGTGACTGTGTGCTTCTATCATTAATTCCATATGAACACAGGCTATGCAAGGCTGATCAATTTCGCAGGCCACTCCGGAAAAAGTAACTACAGCATTGCAATATTATTCCCAGGCATGTTCATCTTCTTTTCCATGGACCTGTTTCAGAAATGTAGATTTTCCGGATTGCCTCGGGCCGGTAACCAGGACAGAGGGGAATTTTTTGGAAGCCGATTGATATATCTTTGTAAGGTCTATTGGGATATACTTTTTTTGACCAACTCCCGGACAGTAGTGACGAGCCTTTTGTGGAGGCGGCAATCGCATGTCATGCAGACGCCCTTATCACAGGCAACCTGAAACACTTTCCAAAAAAAATACCATGGAGTGAATATTACGCTCCCCGCGGAGTTTCTGAAAGCCATTGCCGCTAAATAATTTTATTCCGTCCTGCTCAGTCTTTGGCTGATCTCAGCGCCCTTTTCGGCGCTCATGGAGGCCAGTATCTGGCCCGCGGATTTCCCCTTCATATTGGCGAGAATCTTAACTACCGTATCCATATCCAGCTTATCCATTATCCTGGCTGCCTT
>JAFGIC010000250.1 GCA_016929815.1 Deltaproteobacteria bacterium | reverse complement strand
TAGCTTTCTGTTTTCTGATTACCTTTTTCTTCATCAGCCCTTCACAGGCAGGCGATGTCTCTGACAGCAAGATGCAGGATCTTTTAACCGACATGGAAGAGCGTTTCGCCGCCTATGGCTGGAACGATATCAACCTTCGCGAGATCCCGTGGGAATACCACCGTGTTACGAAGCAGGGAAGACCGTTGTTCTTCGCGCAGTTCGGGTCGGGAAGCAACTGCACCATGTTTTTAAGCGCCGTCCACGGCGATGAACTGCCCACGGCGTATCTACTCCTTAGGCTGGCGCATGTCGTCAAAAACAACCCGGATCAGTTCAGGGACAAGTGCATCGTCATAGCGCCCCTTTTAAATCCCGACGGTTTTTTCGCGGACCCTCCCACAAGGGTCAACGGGAGCGGGATAGACATAAACCGCAATTTCCCCACAAAGGACTGGAATGCCAATGCTCTTTCTCTGTGGGAAAAGAACACCGAAAGCAATAAACGCTACTATCCCGGAAGCAAGGCAGGCTCCGAGCAGGAGACCCTTTTTCAGATCGCACTGATTAACAGATTCAAGCCCCAGAAGATCCTGACCATGCATTCGCCCCTGGGATTTTACGATTATGACGGGGCATCCACCGGCCTGGACACCTTTGAGGAATGGGTGGATAAGATCAGCAAAGAGACTGAATTCCCACTGAAAAAATTCGGAACATTCCCCGGCTCCCTCGGCAATTACGCAGGCTTGGAACGGAATATCCTGACCCTGACACTTGAATTGCCCACATCAGATCCGTCAAAGGCAAAGGAGTATTATGATAAGTTCTACCCGGCATTTTTGAAATTCATTGAACTGTCCGGGAAGTAATTATCTCATTTACCCTAACACCCGAATAGATGATCAAATGTCCGATTGATCACCATGCCGCGTGTCATGCGTGGAGTCAATCAATATTCTTGGGCATAGGTATGGGAATGATCTTCCTGGTCCTGCAGGCATGGTCCCTCAGATTCGCAGGGCCTGACAGAAGGATGGCGGCAACACCTGAAGATGCCGTTTGTAACAAGTCTGTCGGCATTATACGCCTTTGTTACGGCAACAACCGAGGCGATGAAAAAGGGAATGCCGATCAGAAGCAATATTATACCCAGGGTCAAGAGGACCCCGTAAGGCATATAAATGATGAGGAAGGCAGGAAAATAATACCTGCTGATTGCCAGCATTGTAATACCGTATCCGATTGACAGGGATGCAAACACGGGCCCCACGCCCCACCTGCTCATCTTTTCATTCATATCATTCATCTCCTCAGATATCGCCTTTTAAACCACAATTGTCATATGCCGTTTAATCAGATCCTTTAATCGGATAAAGAATTCATTCCTTATCTTTTCTATCTTCAATGCCTCACGATAATCAAGCTCCACCCGGTCCTCATGCTTAAACCTGTCCGGTTCCACCTGCAGTGCATATGAATTCACCTGTCTCTCCCAGAACCATTCCGCGCAGCAGAACTGAACGTTTTCCGGATCAATCCTGGTCAATGTCTTCAGATCCTCAAACAACCTCCTACCCGCGTCGCTGTTCTCAATACACAGGGCAATATAGGCGATCTTGTAATCAACCCTGTCGATGGAATCGGTTATGGGCAGGGGTTCGATATTATAGGGATTATCCTGTCCTTTGTATAGAAAATGGCCGTAGCAGCTCTGAAGGGTAAAACACCAGGGCAGACTGTTAAGTCCGTTAACATGTTCGATTATGGGCGAGTCGATTTCAACGCCTTTAAGCCCTTCCAGGGCATCCCGTCTCCGCGCTCCATAATCCGGATTTTCCGTCAGATCTTTCAGGTCTGTGTATGTCTCCATCTCTCCTGCCCCCATATTTCATATTTGGCTTGCCTGTCTGCTTTGTAATCCATATCAGTTTCCCCTTCTACAAAGGTCTGAGGCCCGTCGATTAAACCTTGAACTCACCCCATGGGGTGACCCGCGCAAATTTTTCAGCAAAATTTCTTGAACGTTGCCTCCTTTCCTTGCGCAATCTGGAGCGTTCAGGCGCAGTATCGAAAAGCTTTTTTTCCTGTTCGGATTCCGGAATTACAGGCGGCACAGGATGGGGTTTCCCAGCACTGTCAAGTGCCACAAAGGTCAGGAATGCCGTCGCCCCCACAAAACGCTCTCCTGTCCAGAGATCCTCTCCCATTATCTTTACAAAGACCTCCATGGACGTATTGCTTGTCCAGGAAACAAAGGCCTCAAGGTGTATGGCCTGACCGACCTTTAGAGGACGAAGAAAATCCACCGAATCGGTTGACGCGGTAACAACAATCATCCTGCAATGTCTCCTTGCGGAAAGTGCCGCCACATCATCAATATAAGACATGACCTTCCCGCCGAATATCGTCCCGACATTGTTGGCGTCAGGCGGACCGATAAGTGCCGACTTTACAACCAGGGATTCCCTGGCCCTTTTCCCTTCCATAATATTTACCTCCATAAAATTTATTATCGGTTATCCGATGACTTTTCATTTAATCTAAAAGGATTCATTTCGAGCAAAAGGCAGAGCGCCAGGCCTGCGCCCAATCCCCAGTTTATCCCGGAAGTGACGATTATTGCGCCTGTTGTTCCTGCAATCCCCGCGGCAGTCTTGTCATTAGCGACAAGTTCTATGGCAATATAGGAACAAGCTATCCCCTGCACAAGCAGGGTGACGGCAAGGGCAATAGGCAGGACAGGCTCGCAGAGAGACGTAACCGGCAGGAACAGGACAAAGATTGCCGCAAAAAGTTTAAATGTTCCCATCCCGCTGAATATGGACTGCATTGCCTCTTTTCCCTCCTTGTATCTCTCGCCGATGGAAACGGAGACCGCTGCCCACAAGGGTCCGGCCAGCGGCACAAAAGGCGCAAAAAGGGCCAGCAACAGATTGCGTACCCCGGAGATGATATTGGACCCATTGGAGTTATATCTTATCTCTTCCCCGGGTCTTTCCGCCTCTGCCTCTTTCAGCACCGCCTCTGCCGTAATGATCTCACCAAAGGCGATTATATATACGGCAAATGCCATTGGAAGCGCGGAGATAAAAAAATCCATGGAAGGAAATCCTATGGAAAAGACACTGTAACCCTTAAAGAGTTCTCCGAACTTTAACGGTATGAATCCCCATTCTATATCGGGAAAGGATATCTCGCCCATTATCGGCCCGACAATCATGGCGACAACCAGGCCGGGAAGCATTCCGTATTTGCCGATCTGCGCAAGCAATCTGCTTTTCTGCTTTTGAACCTTAAACCGCATGGAAAAGAGAACAATAAACGTAACCAGTCCTCCTGCGCCTATTGATACAGGGTAATGCTCAAAATATCCCCCCGGTTTAACCACCTTGTCGATTGCCGCAAAGGCGGCCCCCAGAAGTATCCCCGACTTAAGAGAGACCGGAATGATCTTCATCAGTCTGTGGGCCAATCCGGTGACCCCCAGGATGATAAACAAGAAGGCCACCAGTATCTGCAGCGCGATTATCGCATGAATGGAATCAGGCCCCGCTGCGTACCCGCTGAGGAACACAAGGATCAATGACAGGGCCGATGCGACCCATCCGGGAACCACAGGATCGCCGAAGGTGACATGAAGCACCCCGAGTATCTCGGCAACGGCTACAACTGTAAGCGCCACTTCCTTTGTCATGCCGAGGGTCTCTTCCAGCAGGGGCACGGCTGAAAGACCTACCGCGATAAGCAATATTGCCTGCAGCAATTCAGGGATCTCCAATCGGTAATGCATGATCGGAAGACGCAGTAAAAAACGTTTGAAACTCAAGATATGATATCTCCTTTTGATCTCAATTATAGTCTGGGAATAATATATTTAGTGTTATTTTAATCGGTCAATTTCCACTTTTTATATTTTATGTCAAGATCAAAAAAGTCAGCTGCGCATTTCTGTATTCTACCCTATATAACAGGGTGAGGTCTTTCCACCGTTTTTCCGATTCCATCATTCCCCCTTCCCGGCATTTCGGCCTCCGAGATGATCTCTGCCATATGTTTTCCGATCTCCGGACTCGGACTGCCGCCCCTCCGTATTCATATTTAATTAATGATTTGCTTGCATTTTGTCATCTTTTTCATGTAAATTCTTGAAATTATGTGGATAAGGCATCCCATGCCTTTTCAGGTGCATATGATCAACCTTTAGAATAGGAGGAAGTCATGAGTATCATCAAAACCCTTATGGGCAGAAGGCAATTTCTGATTGCAACAGGTGTGGCGTCCACTTGCGCTCTTACATCCAACAAACTCGCGAGGTTTGAGGCCCGAACCGCAATGGCGGCCGGTGCGTCTTCATCCGCCATTTCAAAGTCGGCGGGAAACAGGTGTCCTCATCTTTTAGCGCCCCTCAGGATCAGGAACAGGGTGCTGAAGAACAGGATATACCATACCGTATCTCCCACGTACTTCATGCAGGGACCGGAAAATTATCCCGCCGAAACCTATCGGAACCACTATTCGAACATGGCCAAGAATGCCGCCATAATTTCAGTAAGCACCCATTTCGAATCAGCAGGCCAGTCGGCATACCCGAAACAGAGCGAAATTACCGTGGACAATGCCTTCAATCACTACTCGGACCGTTCATGGAGCGATCTGTGTATGACCTACAATTATATAAACGAAATGATCGAGGATATTCATTACCAGGGTTCCTTGATACTCTTTGCCGGCAATACCGGAAGGAGCGGAGGCGGTGGAGGCGGTGGCGGCATGCCCAGCGGTGGTCAGGGCGGCCAGGGCGGTCAAGGCGGTATGCCCCAGATGGGTGGAGAAGGCGGCCAGGGCAGCATGCCCCAGATGGGTGGAGAAGGCGGTCAAGGTGGAATGCCGAGCGGGGCAGCAGGCGGCCAGGGCGGCATGCCCGGCGGCATGCAGCAGGGCCAGGGCGGGCAG
>JAFGIC010000249.1 GCA_016929815.1 Deltaproteobacteria bacterium | reverse complement strand
TGAGCCACCGTATCGGCATGCCTCACCGCCGTATCCTCGGCACAGAGGTGGTGTTGCCTGACGGAGAGATCTTGAGGACCGGCTCTCTTGCCACCGGCGATGATCCCTTCTGGGGTGAATGCCCTGGCCCGGACCTCAGGGGTATACTGAGGGGTTATACGGGGGTGCGCGGGTGTCTCGGAATTGTTACCAGGATGGCGATCAAGACACTGCCCTTCCAGCCCGAGCCCCTTGTCCCGAAGGGCATCACGCCCAATACGGCCCTTGCGCTTCCTGAGAAGCGTGTAAAGTGGATTAACTATGTTGTTCCCAACAAAGAGGCCCAGGAAAAGGCCATGTTCAAGATAGCCGAGGCCGAGGTAGGCGGAGCGGTCACAAAGGTGCCCCTGTTCTGGCGGGCCATTGCCAAGGCAGAGGACAAGGAGCATTTCTGGGAGATGTGGAGCAAGGAGAATGAGAAGACCGTCAACAACTTTTTCATCGTTCGTGTGCTCCTGATAGGCTACACCTCTGAGGAGCAGATGGAATATGACGAGCGCGTCCTTGAGGATATCATGAAGGATCTGGGCGGTGAGGCCCGCAGGACCAAACCCTCCGATGAGTCGTGGATCAAGAATGCAGACTCGGCAGGCATGTGGGTTATGTGCGGCGACTATATGTCCGTTGACTATGTCAGCGAGAGTCTTTCCCAGGCTGTAAAGCACGGATCTACCTATGCGCAGCTCAAGAAGAAATATACGCCGCCCCTTATGCCGGACTACGGCGATCCGGGATGGTTCCAGAGCTTTGAATGCGGCCATCAGGGCTACTCAGAGTTCCTGGTTTACTGGGATCATGATGACGATACCAATAAGGTTGACCAGTTCTACCTTGATACGTCCAAGATGAATATAGAACACGGCTACTATACAGCCCTGATCGGACCTCATCAGCCGATGTATCTGACGGGTCCCAAGTATGGTCCTAACTATCATATTTACATGCTCAAGATTAAGGATGCATTCGATCCAAAGTGGATGTCGCATCCGCCTGTTCCGCTGGCACACGATGTGTTCGTGGAACGCGCGCCCTGGATGCACAGCATGAAGGATTGGGAGTCACCGGATAATCTGCCGAAGTAGATTTTATACTAAGAGCCCCGGACCAAGGTCCGAGGCTCTTTAAATCAATTTTTAGACCCGGTTTTTCAGGGATTGGCCCTTAGAATCCGGATTTTTAAGATTAAAATTCAATACCTTTGGAGTGTTCGTTTTATTTGACATATAGCAGCAATAGGATTATTTCATTAATATAATCAAATAGTAGTGGAGAAAAAGGTCAGTGGCTAATAAAAAGAAGAGATGTCCCTTTTCTGGTGGCCCGTGCAGGGAATGCCCCCTGTACAGAGGCAGACACCACTATATAAGCTTCCGTAGTAATAACGATGGCAATCCGGAAGAAACGGGAGAGGTGTCTGAAACTATTGCTCAATCTACCCAGGGGCTAAGCCGCAATAATAAAACTGAGACACGCCATAATAAACAATAAAAGCTATAGACATATACGCCATAATCACTAAAGAAAGAGAGGAGGATTATTAAAAATGCTAATTGAAGGAAAATTCACTTTAAAAGCGCCTATTCAGGAAGTATGGGACTTCTTGCTTGAGCCCGGAACGATAGTTTCTTGCATTCCTGGGGCCGAAAAGATGGAGGCCGTTGATGACAAGACCTGGGAAGGTATAATCAAGGACAAGGTCGGCATCATAAGTGTCAAGCTCCAGTTTACCCAGACATTCGCCGAGATTGATCCGCCCAAACATCTCAAAGCAGTGGGACGGGGGTCCGCACTTGGCGGTCTGGGCACCTTTTCCCAGGAAAGCATAGTTGACCTGACAGAGGTGGCTAAAGATGAGGTAGAGGTCTCCTACAAATCCACTGTAAATCTTGTAGGGCGATTGGCTACCTTCGGGGAAAGAATAATGCGAGCTAAAGTCGATAGTAAAGGCGCAGAGTTTACCAGCAACCTTCAGAAAAAACTTATGGAAGTACAGAGTAAAAAGGCATAGGCATCTGAGCTTAAGTAGAAAGGAAGTTTTAAAGTGATGAAAGTTATTACACCAGGGAGGTTCAATCTATAATGAAGAATATAATCTTTGATTTCGAGTACCTTGCCCCTAAAACGCTTGAGGAAGCGCTGACAATGCTTTCCCAATATAATGAGGAGGAGCGTAAGGTAATTGCCGGAGGACAGTCTT
The DNA here is from genome assembly GCA_016929815.1 of Deltaproteobacteria bacterium. Lineage (GTDB taxonomy): Bacteria > Desulfobacterota > DSM-4660 > Desulfatiglandales > HGW-15 > JAFGIC01. The sequence continues at coordinate 7,252 of JAFGIC010000249.1, read as the reverse complement.
TGCTCATCCTAATGAGGCAAAAGTTGATTACGCCTCAATATCTAATTGATATTAAAGGCCTGTCGGATCTGGAATATATTAAATTTGATAAAAAAGAGGGCCTGAAAATCGGGGCCTTAACCATTCATCGAGCTGTCGAGCTGTCACCGATTATACAAAAAGAGTTCAGCGTATTATCTGAGATGGAGCAAAATTTATCCAATGTGGAAACCCGTAACTGGGGGACCATTGGCGGCGATATTGCGCATGCCGACCCGTGTGGAGACCCGGCTGTAGTGCTGATTGCCCTGAATGCGAGGCTGAAGTTGAACGGACCAAGCGGAGAGAGGACCATGGATGCTGAAGATTTTACTGTGGACTTTTTTGAGACAGCACTCCAGCCAGGTGAGCTGCTTACCGAGATTCAGGTGCCGGTCCTGCCGCCAAATACCGGAGTTAAATTCACTAAATATAACCAGATATCAGGGGATTTGGGTCTGGCATCAGTTGCGATGTCAATTACCCTTGATAAAGATAAGAAGACATGCAGCGATGTAAGAATTGCCCTTGGCGGCGTGGCCCCTGCGCCTATAAGGGCTAAAAAGGCTGAGGATATTCTAAAGGGTAAGAAGATCAGCGACGCCCTTCTTGCTGAGGCAGGTCAGGCAGCCTCGGAGGAGGCCAGCCCCACCACGGATATTCAGGCAACAGACGAATACAGAAGAGAATTGGTGAAGGTACTGGTAAAACGGGTTGGGGTCGAAGCCTTAGCCAGAGCTAAGAAGGCTTAATTTCATTTCATTAAGATAAGGAGGTTAGCTGTGAAAAAACAGTTGAAGTTTATAGTGAACGGTAATCCTTACGATATCTGGATAGAGCCCAGACTTCTTTTAGTTCAGGTCTTGAGGGATGAGTTAAGGTTAACCGGAACCCATAGGGGTTGTGATAGCGGCACTTGTTGTGTATGCACTGTTAATATAGACGGAAAGGCGGTCAAATCCTGCTCTGTGCTTGCTTTGCAGGCAAACGGGAAAGAGGTATTGACCATTGAAGGTATGGCAAACGGTCCGAAATTGCATCCGGTTCAGGAGGCCTTTGTTGATAACTGGGCCTTCCAGTGCGGATTTTGCACCTCCGGACAGATTATGGCATCCAATGCGCTGTTGAAGGAGAATCCCAACCCGACAAGGGAGGAGGTCCAGCATGCAATGGATGGCCATCTGTGCCGCTGTACCGGGTACAATATGATAAATGAAGCCATAAGAGATGCGGCAGGAAGATTGCAGGCGCAAAAGTCGGAGGAGAAAGCGAAATGAGCGAATATTCAATAATAGGAAAACCGACAAGAAACGTAGATGGGCCGGCAAAGGTTTCCGGTGAGGCGATATACACCTTTGACATGGTCTTGCCCAACATGCTTTACGGCAAACTTTTAAGGAGTCCATATCCGCATGCCAAGATTATCAGCATCGACACCAGTGAGGCAGAGAAGCTGCAGGGGGTAAAGGCGGTTATCACGGGAAAGGATACCCCCGGAGGCAAATACGGCCTGTGGCGGCGCTTCCCCGAGCTTTGCGACCAGACAGCTTTGGCTATGGACAAGGTTCGTTTTATCGGGGACCCGGTAGCGGCGGTGGCTGCAGTCACCGCAGAGATTGCCGAGAGGGCGCTGGATCTGATCAATGTAGAGTATGAAATACTGCCGGCAGTATTCGAACCTTTGGAGGCCATCAAAGATGATGCACCCTTGCTTCACGATGATATCAGTAATAATATAAATATCACGCGCCATGTTGAATGGGGCGATGTGGACGAGGCCTTTAAGAATTCCGATTATGTACGGGAGGACAGGTTCATCTATGGAAGCCAGGCTACGGCCTCAACAGAGGTGCATAATTCTCTGGCGAGCTATGATAAGGGAACCGGCAGACTGACGGTATGGTCTTCTACGCAGTCTCCATATTATCTCCAGCTGGGCTTGGCCGACGCACTGAAGATGAGAGAAGGGGATATAAGGGTAATAAAGCCTCATGTTGGAGGAGGTTTCGGCGGGAAAAATTCGACCATGCCGGACTCGGTGAATGCCGCGCTTCTTTCCATGAAAACAGGAATGCCGGTAAAGATAGTTTATAACAGGGAAGAGGAATTCACCTGCACGGAGCATCGCACCGCCATGAATCTGGCGGTAAAGATGGGGTTTAAAAAAGACGGCACCATAATGGCTAAAGAATTCAAGCTCATTACCGATGGAGGGGCTTATACCGCACTGGGTCCTACCGCTCTCTATCTTACGGGCACCTACGCGACCTTTCCTTATAATATACCCAGTTACAGATACGACGGAGTCAGGACCTATAACAACAAGATGTGGTCCACATCAGTTCGGTCATTCGGGGCCACTGAGGCGCAATATGCAACTGAAATCCAATTGGACAGGGCGGCCCATGACCTGGGGATTAGCCCGATAGAGATCCGGCGCAAAAATGCCATGACACCCGGTTACGAGGCCCCCGGTCAATACAAGGTGGGAAGCTGCGGCCTTTTGGAATGCATTGATAAGGTGGAGAAAAGGATCAAGGAAAAGTGGACCGACCTTTCTAAGGATGAAGGGGTGGGATTTACTACCTTTGCCTATATGTGCGGAGGCATTTTCAACTGGATCGACACTCCTTATGCATTCTCAGGGGCTATGATAAAGGTAAATATTGACGGTACGGTTGATCTTTTTACCCAGGCGTCGGATATCGGCCAGGGCACCAATACCGTAAACGTTATGATCTGCGCCGAGGAGCTTGGCATAGGCATTGAGGACATCAGGCTGCATCCTGCAGATACTGCGACCACCCCTGTCGATCTTGGCGCCTGGGCCAGCCGGGAAACGATGATGAACGGCAATGCGGTTAAAGACGCCGCGAGAAACGTCAAGGAGAAGCTTATCGAAATCGCCAGGATGAAACTGGGTGAGAATATCGTCTACGACCTGGAGGCTAAGAATAAACGGATATACCTTGCAATACGCCCGGAGAGAGGGTTCTCATATTATGATATCGTGAAGGATGCCATAAAGCTTAATGACGGGGAGCCCATTATCGGTGTAGGCCATTATACCCCTCACAGGAAGGGCATGGTGTCGCCTGCCTGGGCCTTCGGAAGCATGGCGGTCAGGGTAAAGGTTGACAGAGAGATAGGTCATGTTGAAGTTAAGGATGTCATTGTAGCCCATGATTGCGGCCAGCCAATAAATCCCTTAGGGGTCCGTGGTCAGGTAGAGGGGTCTGTTCATCTGGGGCTGGGCTGGGGCCTGTGTGAAGAGCAACCCACCGATAACGGCATGGTGCTTAACCCCTCCTTTGCGGATTATAAGATCATCAGGACCAGGGACATGCCGCAGATTGAGCTGCATGAGGTTCTTACGCATGAGCCTGAGGGGCCGTTTGGGGCTAAGGAGTCCGCTGAAGGCGCCGTAGGTCCTACTGCCCCTGCGATAGCAAACGCTATCTTTCATATAACGGGGGCGGAATTCAGTAGCAATACTTTGAAACCTGAGAAGGTTTGGAGGGCTATTCGCGAGGCGGAAGAAAAAGCGAAGAAACCCGCAAAGAGATGATATGAAAAAAAGGAGACCATAAATGGCTAATATTAATTACCGTTGTCCATGTTGTCGTAAAATCAGTCCCGACACCCATGATTTAGCCCGGCATTATCTGGGCCAGACCGATAAAAAGCATAAGGATTGGCTGAAAACAAAGGGGCTTTCCTATGCGCAGCTTATCACCTGGCAGGTAACCGAGTTCGGGAATAAGGGCTATGAAGCTTTAGCTAAGGTGCTTGAGAAAGAGGCAACCAAAGTTGAAATCTAGACATATATAAGCCAATCTTAAGTGAGATTGTCCTGAAAAGTTTCCACCCATAAGCATAGTGTTTATGGGTGGAGCTTTCAGATTTTAACGAGTTCAGTCGAGTCGCGGTCAGAAATCAGCAGTTAACCAATTAAACGCTATATTCCGGGTGCGCACTGAAAAAAAATATAAAGGTTAATACTCCCTTTCAATAAGTAAATCAGCTGTTCCCAGCAGGATGTCTTTAATGTCTTCTTGTATGGGCGTATCGAGCAGGGCCTTCTTTCCTTCTTCACTCAAAGAGATTTCTTTCATTCTGGAATACTCAAGGGCGCCGGTCTCCTCAATAATACTTTTAACTTCCTCCAATTCTGTCTTCGTGATATCAGGGTTGCCGATAAAGTATTCCAACCTTTCCTTTTGAGATGGCGACGCATTTTCAAAGGCCTTGACCGTTAATAGTGTCTGCTTGCCTTCCTTTGTATCTGAGGCAATGGATTTACCCACCTGTTCTTCCGTTCCAAAAATTCCCAGAATATCGTCGTGGATCTGGAATGCCATGCCCACGGGAATAGCGTATCTTGATAATGAATCCAAGACACCTGGTGTTGTTCCCTTTAAAATTGCTCCCACACAAAGCGGGCCATCCACGGAATATTTGGCGGTTTTCAGATAGTGTATTCGTAAGACATCTTCCTCTGTCGCCTTTCTGGTTGTTGATTTGACAATATCCAGCAACTGTCCGACAGCAGTAAACTTTATTATATCATACATCAATTCCAGGACCTGTAAGATCTTATCCGCTTGAAATCCGCTCTCAACTAAGGCTTCGTAGGCCAGTGCGCAACAAATATTGCCTGTTATGATTGCCATTGCGGAGGGAAGATCTATATGTCCATCATTATTGAAATTGGAAATCAGGCCTTTGTTTTCGTATATCTGCTTATACCTGGTATGGAGGGTAGGCAAGCCTCTTCGAAAATCGGACTTATCAATAATGTCATCATTAATTAAGAAAAAATTATGGAGGATCTCTATGGCTGCCGAGGCAAATAAGATATTCTCTCCATCCTCGCCTCCAACAGCGCGATATCCGTAATAGGTTAAAGCCGCTCTTATTCTTTTGCCGCCGTTTAAAATAAAGTCCTCTATCAATCTTCCTGCTTCTTCCCCCAGCGATTCCACTTCCTTGAAACCATTGGCTTTAGCGCCGACGTATCTGATTAAAAAAGCCTCAATTTGATTTCTATAAGCTGTGAGCGAATCTTCAGCTCGCTGCATTTTTTCATTGTTTGTCATTCCCTTTTTATCCCTTCAATATTACCGCTCCATCAGCAGTAGCTATAGGTGCTGCGCTACCTTAAACCCGGTAAATTAGGAGCAGGTAACTCAATTTAATTTACCATAGTTTCTGCGTATGTCAATCTGACTTTAGTTGTATAGCTTGCAGCGGGATTCGGTAATTTCCGGAGAGAGACAAAAATGAAAGAGCAGGCAACAGTTAGAAAAGTGTGAGAGCTGTTTCCGGAAAGAAGATTATATAGGATGCCGGACCCCCTATACATATTTCCCCCTTGTCCTGTAGGACCGTTTCAGGTTATTATTTTTCAAGTCATATGATTATGATCATTCACGCAGAAAAGGAGAGACGGAGTTCAATAATCTCATATTTCTCCGGGGGCTCGGCCTGTCAAGACCGCCTCATTACGTGATAAGACCCTATGGTTTTAATCCCTCGATAGACAACCTGCTTGTATTGGAACACGTGGAGGCGCAGAGCTTGAGCAGGATCATTAACGATGCAGTTTATCACGGCAATCATAAACGTCTTTACAAAAAATTATCCGCCCTGGCCCATTTCCTTGCGACGCTGCACAATATGACTGCATGGGATTATAACGTCAACTTCGACGATGCCTTTCAATACATGGGACGGCTTTTAAGTTCACTTGTAGAAAAGTGGGGGATGGGCAAAGACCACTCCGATGAGTTGTATCATCTCCGGGATGTGTGGAGGGGGAGGGGCTTTATGTGGGAAGACAGGGCCGTGATCGTCCATGGAGACGCAACCCCTTCTAACCTTCTCTTCGGCCACGGCAGTGACGTTATAGCAATCGACCTGGAGCGGATGAAATGGGCCGATAGGGTCTTCGACCTTGGCCGCCTGTGCGGTGAGCTGAAACATTTTTTTATGCAGGGCATGGGGAGCCCCTATGCCGCGGAGCCTTTTATAGGGCATTTTCTCCGGGAATACTGCTGCTGGTTTCCGGATAGGGAGAGGGCCTTTCGCTCCATAACCATGAGGATACCCTTTTACCTGGGAATAACCCTTCTGCGCATTGCGCGAAATTCATGGATTGACCGGGAATACAGGTGGTGTCTTATCCATGAGGCAAAACAGAATCTGAGGGCAGGGATATGAAAATCAAAGGCATAATTTTTGACGTTTACGGGACGCTTATAGATATACAAACGGATGAGGGCTATGAGGAGATATACAGGGCCATAAGCCATTTCCTGACGTACCATGGCATCTATATGCACAGGTGGGAGGTCAGGGACGCCTATTACAGGATAATGGAGGAGCAGCGCAAGGCCAGCTTTGAGGAACACTTTGAGTTTGACGCGCTGGAGCTCTGGCAGCAGTTCCTGAACAGGAATTCTAACGACCCTGATCTCCCGGGTGCCAGGACAAGGGATCTTGCCTTGTTTCTTGCCGAGATGTACAGGGGGATTTCCAGACAGCGACTTCAGCTTTATCCCGGTGTCAGGGAAATGCTTGATGAACTGCGTCCCTTTTACAGCATGGCCGCTGTCTCGGATGCCCAGAGGCCATGGGTGGTGCCTGAGATGCAAGCAACGGGGATATATCCATATTTCAGCCCTGTCGTAATATCCGGCGATTTTGGTTTCAGAAAGCCTGACAGGAGGATGTTTGAGACCGTCCTGTCCGGACTTGAACTGGATCCGGGGGAAGTGATCTTTGTGGGCAACGATATGTACAGGGATATACACGGCGCGGCCCAGGCAGGCATGAATACGGTCTTCTTCTCATCAAACCAGGGCAGAAAGGAGATGGAAGGGGTGGAACCGGATTATATCATCTACGATTTTCTGCAATTGAGACAGGCAATAGGCTTTTTTGAAGGACAATAATCCCTGTTTGCCTGATGTCCAGCGAGAAGAGTCGAAGAGAGTCTTGAAAGGATCTGCAGGGGTCGCCTGCCGAATAGGCTTCACTGCGTTGATAAAATTCAATTAATATCCTTCATTATTCAATCGGTGAATGGATGCAAGCCAAGGAGCAATAATAAGAGCCCTTTGATCACTGATAAGAGACTCGAGTTGATCTATTTCATTATCGAGAATCCGGTCTTTTGAAGATTAATGTCAATAAATTTTGCCTAGAGATTGTTATATTTAAGATAAAAAAT
>JAFGIC010000248.1 GCA_016929815.1 Deltaproteobacteria bacterium | reverse complement strand
TTCCTAAATAAGAATTAGTATTAATAACAATTATTTTATTCAGGTGCTTAAAAATGAAATCGATGGATGAACAGCTTTTAGATTTTGAAACCTCTTGCCGTAACTCAGGGCTTAAGGTAACGCACCAGCGCATGGAAATCTTTCGTGAACTCCTCACCGCCGATGACCATCCTACTGCCGACATTCTGCATCAGCGTATAAGAAACAAGCTGCCCACTGTCTCCCTGGATACCGTATATAGGACTCTGGCAACCCTGGCGGACTGCGGGCTCATCAACAGGGTTAATACATCCGAAAGCCTGGCCCGTTTTGAGGTGAGAAAGGCGCCTCACCACCATCTTATATGCCGAAGATGCGGTGTTATAAAGGATTTTATATGGCCCTTTATCGACAAAGCCGAACTGCCTGATGGGATTGCCAACTGGGGAGAGATAAAAGACAAAAATCTGGTTGCCTATGGAATATGTAGGAAGTGCCTCAATAAAAATTAATTTCAGTATTGCTGTCTCTTTCTCTATTTTCTATGTTCCTGTATAGAAACAAAATGGGCGACGTCAAATCAGCAGCGCCCATGATATTAGGCTGATTTTTTCGTTTTAATCCAATATGCCGTCATACTGAGTGTAAGGATATCAAAATCCATACCTGATCTTTACCAATATCTGATCGGAATTTCTTAAATTTGTGCCGTCGCCGAGAAGCTCCAGTATGTCCTGCTCCGTATTATTGATTTGTTTTGAACCTCCCCGGCTATAGACAAAATAAACATCGGAAAGAGGCCCGATCTCATAACGGTATCGGAATTGAAGACCGAAATTGGTCTGTGCAAAATCGTTCATCGGCTCATTGTCAGGGATCAAACGCCCTCCCTCGCCTATATGATGGCCCTGGACCGCTTCAGCCCTCACTGCGGCCCATTGCGCCTTTAAACGAAATTCATGCCCTTCAGCCGGGAACCAGTTGGCTGAAATCGTTCCGCTTACCTGGCTGCGTGAAAAGCTCCCAAGCTGAGTGCCCTTCACCCATACAAGCCAGTCCCTGCACCAGTTTGGCCCGATATCCAGATTAAGGTTTAATGTATCGGTTGGATACCATACCGTATCCAGGTTGAACCCTCCTCCCCAGCCCTCATAACCCTCCTGAGAGACCCTCACTCCAATGGATTCCTTCCATGCTCCCTGCCTTTGAGTGAAATAGGAGACATTACCGCCCATTCTCTTATTTATCCGAACCAATCCGTTCTCCCGGGAGATCCTGTCGTCAAAACCGGAAGTGCTGTAATTAATTCCGAACATGGCCCCGGCGCCGCTTCGCATATTGGCATTTCCCATCAGATTTATCCGGGCGGGAAAACGGTCTCCTTCAGTGTTTCTGCTTAAATCACATGACAAATTCCAGTTCATTGAAGATATGCCTGTATCTGCAGAAAAGCCGTTTACCTGCCAGTTTTCACTTATGGAAAATTGCTCAATGTCATTGCGTGTGAGAAATCCCATATCATTAATTTCAAATTTGTTGTCGATCCTGCTTATGGACATACTGTAATGCTCATCTTTACTTACGGTATAATCCAGTGAAGTCGATATTGCATATCCTGTGGTCCTGTCTGACGATACGGCAACATTGCTGCCCATGAACTGCCCGGCCCAGCGCCATGACTTCCCGAATCCGAAATTATAATCAAGACTGTTTACAACAGCAGTGCGATCTCTATAGGGTCTGTCAACGTATGTGGAAAGGACGCCTACTGACCAATTATTTCCGGGGATCAGCACACGTCCCGCATAAAAGGTCTTGCCGACTTCATCAGTTTCCTTTGCAGCCAAAACTCCATAGTTGACTATGCCTTCCGATCCTATAACCTTCAGCGCCCCTTCAATCCGGCTGGGCTCCATGTTATCGTCCCTGGCACCCCCTATGCGACGTGTGTAAATAAGCTGGGTCCCGCCTCCTGAACCAGGGCCCCCGCCCCTGCCGCCTTCCATACTGACATCAAATATCGCCTGATTCTCGGTAAAAAACGGCCGCTTGTCACTGAAGAAGGACTCAAATGCCGTGAAATTTATTACAAGTTGATCGCTTTCGACCTGTCCGAAATCAGGATTAAATGTGGCAACGACCTGAAATTTATTGCTTGGTTTCCAGGCAATATCTACACCGGCCTTTTTTTCCAAATCGTCTTTTACCCTGTCGCTCAGGACCGTAATATATGGCACCACATCAATCTGTTGTGATGTATAGTGTGGGATCTCGACCTTGGCAAAGCTGTTCATGGAATTAGGCTGCATTTGTATGACGGCAGGATATCCGAATATCTGCTTGGTTTCCTGAATCTCACGCTTGAAAAACATACCTATCTTACGGGTCTTTCCACCGTTGTCACGCATGGCAGCTATAGACCATGGAAGCAGAATCTCTACAGTCCAGCGTTCCGGCTCTTCATAAACCGCACGCTGCCAGACTCCGTCCCAGTCGGTATTGGAGAAGATGGCATTGGAATTTGTTGTTCCGTCACGATATGAACCGGTTATGGATACGCTGAATTCATAGGCCGTCTTTGCGGTTCCGTCGAAATCAATCAGAACGCTTACATTATCTGCATCGAATTCCTGTGCGTCACGGGAAGTGAAGGTGTGAGTGCGACTTATAGTACTCGGCTGTTCACAAATGATCGCCACGGCAAGTCCCTCTTCGGTTGCGATAACCCTTACCTCAGTGCCATAAGTGGGTGTTGCCAGCGTCATTGGTTCTATTACTACAAATTTACTGTAACTTTGGGCGCCGGCCCACTCAGGTTCATCAAGGTGTCCGTCCATATTGAATGATGCTGATACAATGCCGGGGATAAAGAGCAAATGAATTATAACGAATAATATTACTTTCTCTGTAATTCGCATGTCGAGTCCTTTATCTTGAACAAAAAACTTCTTCAATAGTCAACAATACAACGGATCATTACGGCAAAAAAATCATGATTATGTTTTTCGTAAAATTTTCCATACATCCGGTCCCTTAAGAAGCCCATTTTGTAGTCCAATTTTTTAATTATAAATTTACCGGCAAGATAAACGGATTTCCCTTTATCGGGGGGCTGATCCAATAAGCACTAAATCTGATCCTGTAACTTATTTGATTATTAAAACAGAGGATTATGTAGAGAATATGCTTGAATATGTAAAATATGTAAAATATCTGAATTATTTATAGTCATCATTCAAAACGCCCCTGACAGCCCCGCCGAGCCTTTCCAGGACATAGGGCTTTTTAATATACATGGCCGCTCCCAGTCCAAGTACATCCTTAATACGGTCCGTTTCAGAAAACCCGCTGACAATTATAGCCTTCTGGCCTGGCCGCATTTCAAGAATGCCCTTATAGGTATCGAGACCGTCTATCCCGGGATTCATAACCATGTCCAGTACAACCAGGTCCACAGGCTTATCCTTTATGAATTTTATCGCATCCTCCCCGGTTGAAACGCTTGCTACGTCATACCCCAGGCCTGTAAGCATGGCGCTCGCTATTTCCCTTTGTTCCTGCATGTCATCAACTATGAGGATCTTTTCCCCCCTGCCCCTGAAATCCCCTCCGGATGAATCAGCTTCCTGACCGCTCAGGTCCCCCGGGTAAACGGGGAAAAAAAGTCTGAAGGCTGATCCTTCTCCCGGCACGCTTTTTACATCGATAAATCCGTTATGGTCTTTAACGGCATTCCACACAATAGCCATCCCAAGCCCTGTGCCGTTCCTCCCCATAATCTTCTTTGTATAAAAGGGCTCAAATATCCGCTCAAGGTCTTCTTCAGGTATGCCGACACCTGTATCTTCGACCTCTACGACAGCATAGTCGCCTTCCGGGACCTCCCCGAAAAGCGTACTGAACCTTTCGAGATGCTGATTCATCGCCGTTATCCAGATAGTTCCGTCTCCGCCGGGCATCGCCTCTACAGAGTTTTTTACCAGGTTCATGATAACCTTGGAGAGATTATGGGCCGATCCTATCACAGGCAACACATCACCGCACAGATTTGTCTTGACAAAAACGCCCGGGCTCGACTCCATCAACCTCTCATGCTCAGGACTTTTCAGGTATTCATTGATCACGGCCTTAACGTCGATGACTCCCTTCGGCTCAATACCCTTTCTGGCAAGGGTAAGCATATCCCTTACAATAGCAGCTGCCTTCCTGCCCGATTCCTTTATGGCGGTTATGTATCTTCTGGCGGGGCTGTCCGGCGGCACCTGGGCAAGTATAA
>JAFGIC010000247.1 GCA_016929815.1 Deltaproteobacteria bacterium | reverse complement strand
TATTCTTCTTCAGTTTTTGTCCGGCATATTCCTATCCCGACAACGAGATCCATTATCATTACAGAGAGCAGGTCAAGGAGTCTGTTGACGATGTGGAATTGATCCTGGAGGAAACGGAGTCAGGCTGCATTCTGACATGTAAAAAGACGGACGAGTTCAGCGTTTCGGTTAATGATGCGACACTTGCAACATTGGAATGGTCCTTTACAAAGACAGGCGACTCGGTTTTGAAGGTCAAAAGGGAAGGAGACTTTCTTACCGTAACCGGCATCTTCAAGGGTAAGGAGATCCATGAAAGGCTGCCTATCGACGAAAGACCATGGTATCAGGCCACATCACTCTCTTTAAGGACCCTGGTCCTGTCAAATGATAAGGAGAAGGTCTTCTGGACATTGCGTCCCGATAATATGAGTCCTGTAAAATTCAGGGCTGTTAAGGAAGCTGAAGAGTCAATCACGGTGGGCGGCAAGCCCTATGACGCCGTCAGGATTGAGATGCGTCCGGCAGGGATAAAATCCGTCTTATGGAAAGGCGTCTATTGGTTCCGGGAGGCCGACGGCGTCTTTTTAAGATTTCAGGGGGCCGCCGCCATTCCTGGCATGGCCGCTTCGGAAATAACATTTGTTGAATAAACATATAACTTTGCCTTCATATAAAACTAATAAATAAAATCAATAATCAAACAAAATAAATTATGTGAGGAATAAAATGCAGGATAAAAGAATAACCATCATTTCTGATGCGAACGACCTCAGCCGGAGGATTGTGGAGGTAAATGCCGGATTGTCAAAATGGCTGGATTCAGAGTGCGATTATGACAACGAAAGGGACATGGTGCGTCTGGTTAAGTCCGGCAAGCAAAATGGATCGTATATCTATAAATATGAAATCCTTAAAGGGGAATATCTTTATAGCGTCTAACAAATATCTCTTTATTCTCTAATAAAATCAAAATAATACTGTACGATAATAATATACAAAAAGATAAAGAGGCATGAAATATTGTTTCCGGATAAGGCTGGAAATATATGTAAATAAATAAGGAAAATTAAAATGAGAGAAAGAATATATAAAGCGGACCTCCACGTCCATTCAAAATACTCCACAAGGCCGTCCGAATGGGTGCTTCAGAAGATCGGATGCGCGGAAAGCTACACCGATCCCAGGAGACTGTACAACCTCGCGAAGGAGCGGGGAATGGACTTTGTTACCATCACGGATCATAACACAATAGCAGGCAGTCTTGAGATTGCACACCTGAATGATGCGTTCATAAGCGAAGAGATAACAACATACTTTCCTGAAGATCGCTGCAAGATTCACGTGCTGGCCTATGATATCACGGAAAAGCAGCACGATGAAATCTCCAGGTTAAGGGAAAATATTTATGACCTTATAAAATTTTTAAGGTATGAAGACGTTGTCCATGCGGTTGCCCACCCGATGTTTTCGCTAAATGACCGTCTTACACATGAGAATTTTGAGAGGCTCCTGCTTATCTTTAAGAATTTCGAGATAAACGGCACACGGGACGATTACCAGAACAGGATCTTGAAGAATATCCTGGATAACATGAGAAGTGAAAATATATCCTTACTTTCAGAGAAATATGGGATTGAACCCGCAGGACCGGAGCCTTGGAAAAAGAACATAACCGGCGGCTCCGATGACCATTCGTCACTGAACATTGCAAGGACATACACTGTGATGGAAAATGCTTCAACATATCTGGAATTTCTGAAGGGAATTACGGAAGGCAAGACAAGGGTTGACGGAAAGGCATCAACGCCCAAGACCATGTCCCATAATCTCTACAGCATTGCATATCAGTTTTATAAGAGCAAGTTCAAGTTTGACAAATATACAAATGACGAATCACTGCTGAGATTTGCCGAGTGTATCCTTGCCCCGGATGCCGGAGCGGGTGAGAATTTCATGAAAAGAATCAGGGGCTATATAGGCTATCAGAGGCCCGGGCATTTTTACAGGGCAGGCTCAAACTCACTCCAGGATATACTTTTCAAGGCTGCACGGGAGATTATATATGAAGACCCTGAGATGAAAAAGGTCATAAAAAAGGAGTCAATAGAAACTGAAGAGATGGAGGAGATCTGGTTCAGATTTGTAAATCTCATATCCGAACAGGTGCTGAAACATTTTGCGGATTCAACGCTGACAAGTCTTTCAGGCGCTAATTTTTTCGATATCTTCAACACAATGGGATCAGCGGGTTTTCTTTATACCATGCTTGCTCCATATTTTGTCTCCTATGGGCTGTTTACAAAGGACAGAAAATTCTGCAGAGATATTAATGAACGGATGACGGATAAGAACCGGAATGAAACATCCGGGCTTACTAAAGTGGCATATTTTACCGATACATTCCATGATGTGAATGGCGTAGCCAGGACCCTTCAGATGCAGGTGGAGGCAGTTAGAAATGCAGGAAAGGAGATGACCATGATTACCTGTGGAAATGAGCAGGAGCAGCCGGGTGTCGTTAACTTCTCTCCTATCGGCGCCTATGATATCTCCCTATATAAGGGTCTTAAGCTCAATTATCCTCCTCCGCTTAGAATACTGGATTTCTGCTACAGGGAAAACTTTACCCACATACACAGCGCAACACCGGGCCCAATGGGGCTTGCAGCGCTCGGCATATCAAGGATACTGAAATTGCCCTTTATAGCAACATATCACACCGCCTTTCCGCAATATGTAGATCACCTCACAGGCGATTCGATGATGGGAGAGTTGATATGGAAATACATGGTCTGGTTCTATAACCAGGCTGACATGGTTTTAGTTCCATCCGGAAGCACAGGCGATGAACTGGCGGCAAGGGGAATTCCAAAGGAGAAAATCAGACATTTTCACCGAGGTTTCGATATCCGGCAATTTCATCCCGCAAGGAGAAACGGTTTCTATAAACATGGATACAATATTGACGACAAGGCATTCAAGCTGCTTTATGTAGGAAGGGTATCGAAGGAAAAAAATCTCCATATGCTTTCCGAAATAGCCAAAAGGCTGAATGCCGCTAATAGAGATATCCATCTTATTATTGTTGGTGACGGTCCTTATATGCAGGATCTTAAAACTCAGCTGGGCGATAATGGAAATGTCACCTTTACAGGATATCTGAAGGGCGGTGAATTGAGTCAGGCATACGCATCCGGCGATTTATTCATCTTTCCTTCAACCACGGACACCTTCGGAAATGTTGTTATAGAGGCTCAGGCCTCCGGGCTTCCCGTTATTGTCACCGACCAGGGCGGACCCAGAGAAAACATGATAGACGGCAAGACAGGGTATATAGTCCCCGCTGAGGATGTTGACGCCTTTGTTTCAAGGATTCTGGAAATTTATGATGACAGGGATATTTTGAAGAGAATGGGGAATAACGCGAGGGATTATATAGTCGCCAGGGCAATTGAATCCGATTATCTGAAGAATTGGGAATATTACAAGGAACTGCGGGGATAGATAACGACTTTTCCGATGAGCGTTATTTGATAATGGTTCCTTTTGTCATGGCCCATGTTTTTTGGACCAGGTCATCCGTTTTTCCCCAATTTCCCCTGCCGATCCATTCCGCTATTATGCCTGCTACATCAGGATAACCCATAGGCTCTGGGGCATCGATTTTAAGAAATCGTGAGACTGTATTAGGATCAAGCTTTTGCATGGTCATGCCGAGCTTAAGCATACTGATTGCAAGGGCGTTTGATGACTGCTCCATCTGCCCTGCCAGGGGTTTTACCAGAAGTCTCTTGCCCAGGTGAAGGGACTCGCTTGCCAGTTCAAATCCGGCGTTGGTAATTACGCCGTTGCATTCCATCAGGTCCCTGAGAAAATTCTTCCTGGAATAAGGCCGCAGATGCAGGTTTCTGATCTCATGGGAAGATACATCCTTATGATATATATAAAAATCGTGGGAGGCAAAGGGAATAAGCAGGCTTTCAATATCGACGAGCTCTTCAAAAGGAAGATATACCAGTATCTTTTTATTATCTATTTCGACTTCTCCATCATTTATGCGCGGAACGATGGGAGGAAGGATAGGTTGATTAAAATGGTGCCAATGAAGCCCGATTGAAATATCGGCAGGCGCAAAATGTTTTATAATAAACATAGACAGTATGTTGGCATCGGACATAGGGATATCATAGGGGAAGGCATATTGGTGACCTATGCCTATTGATGGAATGCGGTTCAGCTTCGCAATCCGTGCCGATATAGGTTCAAAATCCGTTATCACAAGGTCATATCCTGATGCATCAAAGGACCTTGAGTCTCTGAGATATTCAAAAGGATGCAATTCAAATGCCGTCTTGAAATACTGCAACCTTCCCCGACCGGTTGCAAAGGTTATCCCTCGCTGTGATATATAGGGTTCAAAGTCTCCCATGTCCCAGAGCAAGGAAGGTTCACGGCCGCTTAGTATAGTGGCGACATTATGGCCTGCATTTTTCAGATTGCGGACAACCTCTCTTGATCTGCTGATATGTCCGTTTCCCGTGGCCTGGACTCCGTATAAAATATTCATGTTCAATCCTAG
>JAFGIC010000246.1 GCA_016929815.1 Deltaproteobacteria bacterium | reverse complement strand
TAAGCTGGCCCTTTCAGACTATAAGGACATTATAAAACTGCCTCCCAAGAGGGGGACTATCTATGATCGGGACGGCCATGAACTGGCTGTCAGCCTCGAAGTCGGTTCCATTTATGCGAACCCCCGCCAGATTGAAAATAAAAAAATTACAGCCGGTCACCTCGCATTAGGCCTGGATGAATCAAGCAGGGATATACTGAAGTTTCTTGAAAAGGACAGCTCCTTTGTATGGGTCAAAAGGAGGGTGTCGCCGGAGACAATCAACAAGATAAAGTCCCTTGACTTAAAGGGGATAGACTTTACCGCCGAGACGAGGAGGTTTTATCCCGGAAAGGATATTGCCGGCCATCTGCTTGGTTTTGCCGGCTACGACAACCAGGGGCTTGAGGGGCTGGAAAAGTATTATGACGAGGTCTTAAAGGCCCCCGAGGAAACCCTGATCCGGATGACTGATGCGGTAGGCAGGCCTTTCTATATGAGCGAGCCGGCGGGAGAAGGTCAGGACATGAGGAATCTCGTACTGACCATTGACAAGGACATACAGTATAAGGCGCAGGAGGCCCTTGATGCCCAAGTTAAAAAGAGAGGGGCAAAGGGGGGGCAATGCATTGTCATGGATCCGGATACGGGTGAGATCCTGGCCATGGCGCTGGCCCCTTCATTTAATCCGAATATCTTTAATGAATTCAGTGCATCCGACTGGCGAAACAGGATAATCACGGACTGCTATGAACCCGGCTCGGTTATTAAGGCATTTCTTCTCTCCGTGGCCTTTGAGGACAGCCTTATTACCTCGAATACACTCTTCAATTGTGAAAATGGCGAATACTCTATCGGAGGGCGCACAATACACGACACCAAGAAACATGAGATATTGAGCGCATCGGACATCGTGGTCCTCTCCAGCAATATCGGCGCAGTCAAGATAGGGCAGAAGGTGGGTTATGAAAGGTTCTATGAGGCCCTGCGGAATTTCGGTTTAGGAGAAAAAACAGGGGTTGATCTTTTAGGAGAGAGAAGCGGATTTGTCAGGTCGCCTGAGTCCTCCAGGGAGATAGACAAGGCGAATACCTTTTTCGGCCATGGGCTGTCGGTCACCTCACTCCAGCTGGCTGCGGCAATGTCTTCAATAGCAAACGGCGGAAGGCTTATGCGACCTTACCTTGTAAAGGAGATGACGGATCAATCGGGAAATACAGTCAAAACGAATCGGCCTGAGATGATAAGAAGGGTCCTGTCCGAGGATACGACCAGAAAGGTGACACAGGTGCTGGAAAATGTCGTAAGCGAAAAAGGCACGGCTGAAATGGCGGCTATAGCGGGTTACAGGGTCGCGGGAAAGACAGGCACTTCACAGAAAGTTGATGAAGATACAGGGGGCTATTCGCATCAGGATTTTGTCTCGATCTTTGTCGGGTTCGTTCCCGTTGATGATCCCGAGATGGTTATACTTGTAATGGTGGACGAACCCAAGAAAGTGACCTATGGAGGTCTTGTCGCTGGGCCCGTGTTCAGCGAGGTCGGCAAATGGGCGCTTAATAACATGAGGATTAAACCTGACTTTGAAATAGCATCTTCTGATAATGATCAGTCCGGCGGCTCTGACGATGAGTCCGGAGCGCTGGCTGGCGTCATACGCAGACCGATTATTGAAGAGTCAGCGGTTAAGGAAGCATTCGCCGGTGTCCCGGACTTCACAGGCAGGACTATACGTGAGGTGCTTCAAAAAGGAAGGACTCTGGGGGTGGATGTTATTGTTGACGGTACAGGCATGGCAGTTGCTCAATACCCCGAGGCGGGGAGTTCCCTTGAAGGTATAACATCGATCAGGGTAACCTTTAAATCGGCTGTCTGAAGCGGCAAAGGACACAAATGAAACTTACCAATCTGTTGGAGTCAATACCTGATCATCATCTTGATGGAGACGGAGGCGTCGAGATAAAAGGGATTGCATATGACAGCCGCGAGGTGCGTGAGGGATATATTTTTGTGGCTATAAGGGGTCACAACCAGGACGGCCACGCATTTCTTGACGAGGCTGCTTTCAGGGGCGCCGCAGCCCTCCTGGGGGAAAATTTTGAGGGTGTGAGCGCCGATATTGCAAAGGTAAGGGTCCGTGACTCAAGGGACGCCCTATCGAAGATTTCAGTCAGGTTCTATAACGAACCATGCAGGGATATTGAATTAATAGGGGTTACGGGCACGAACGGCAAGACCACGACCACATACCTGATTGAGTCCATACTGTCGGTCTCAGGCGCGAACCCCGGAGTGATAGGCACGATAAATACCAGGTTCCGTGGGGATGTACGACCTTCATCCGTAACCACGCCCGAGTCCCTGGATCTTATGCGTGTTGTCAGGGAGATGGCGGACAGGGGGGCCACACATCTTGTTATGGAGGTCTCGTCTCACGCCCTTGACCAGGGGAGGGCCGTTGACTGTCCCTTCAGCGTAGGCGTGTTTACAAATTTTACCAGGGACCACCTGGATTACCATCATACCATGGAAGAGTACTTTGAGGCCAAAAGCATTCTGTTCCGGGGCATGATAAAGGACAGGCACGGGAGAAGGGGTGCTGCCGTAATAAATATGGATGACCCCAAGGGTGAGGTCCTTCGTTCCATTTCAAAAAACAATGTCGTTACCTATGGGCTTGGCAATGAGTGCGACGTCTCTGCCTATGATATATCTGCCGATAAAACAGGTCTGAGGGCGACGATACGGATCCCGGGTGGAGAGATCAGGGCGGAATCATCCCTTTTAGGACTTATTAACCTGTATAACATACTTGCCGCAACCGCCGCGACAATTGCCCTGGATATCGATCCCGTGAACATAGCTGAGGGTATAAAGGCATTAAGAAGCGTGCCTGGACGGCTTGAGCTTGTCGGCAACAAGCGGGGGTTGACAATAGTTGTTGATTATTCACATACACCTGACGCCCTTATCAAGGCCCAGAATATCCTGAAGCCCCTGGCAAAGGGGCGCCTGATAACGGTTTTCGGTTGTGGAGGGGACAGGGACAGGGGCAAGAGGCCGGAGATGGGAATCGCCGCGGGTGAGATCAGCGATATTGCCATTATCACCTCGGATAATCCAAGGACCGAAGAACCGGGCTTTATAATCGGTCAGATAGAGGAAGGCATTAAAAAGACCGCATCGCCGCGGCTGGAATGGGGCGAGGTCAGGGGCGCTACAGGGCGAGGATACCTCGTAGAAGCGGACAGACGCAGGGCCATAGAAAAGGCGGTTCTAATGGCAAATGAGAAGGATATCATACTGATTGCAGGCAAGGGTCATGAGGATTATCAGATTGTGGGCAGGAAAAAGATACACTTTGACGACAGGCAGGAGGCTGAACTGGCGGCGTCATGACAGCAAGATGGGGAAACATAAAGGTTGAGGATATAATTTCACCGCTGAAGGGGAGACTCGCCGGCGGAAACCCCGGTCTGCCCGTTACAGGCGTAAGCACGGATTCAAGAGAGATATTAAAAGGATGCATATTCTTTGCTCTTAAAGGCGAAAGGTTTGACGGTCACGACTTCGCTGTAAAGGCAATGGAGCAGGGCGCCTCATGTATTGTGATAAATAAAGGATACCGGATTGATGCGCCTTCGGAGGCCGATGCGGCGATCATCGCGGTAGAGGATACATTGAAGGCCCTGGGTGAACTTGCCTCCTGGTGGAGACATCAGTTTGATGTTAAGGTGGCGGCCATTACGGGAAGCGCCGGAAAGACTACAACAAAGGAGATGACAGCCGCCATACTGGAGATGAGTACAAGGACGCTCAAAAACAGGGGAAATCTTAATAACCTTATAGGGCTCCCCATGACCGTCTTCAGGCTGGAAGAGGGCGTGAGCAGGATGGTGCTGGAGATGGGCATGAACATGCCCGGCGAGATTAGAAGACTGACCGAGATAGCCGATCCTGATGTGGGTCTCATAACCAACGTCGGCTATGCCCACCTGGAAGGTCTGGGGGACATAGAGGGCGTCGCGCGCGCCAAGACGGAACTCCTGGAAAAGATGTCACCCGAAGGCAGGGTAATACTGAACGGCGATGATGACATCCTTATGAAGACGGCCAAAAGGTTCAAGAGGGATTTCATGACATTCGGCCTGAAACAGGAAAACGATGTCAGGGCCGAGGGAGTCCGGAACCTTGGAAAGGACGGTATATCCTTTAAACTGTGTTGCAGGGGATCATATGGGCAGGTCCTTGTGCCGCTTCCGGGCATGCATAATCTCCTTAACGCCCTTGCAGCGGCATCCGTAGCCATGTCCATGGGGGAGCCCTTTGAGAATATATCTGAAGGGCTTAAGAGATACGAAGGATTGAACGGAAGGTTCAAAACAATTCAGCTTGCGGATGACATAATCCTTGTGGATGACACCTATAACTCAAATCCGTCTTCGCTCAGGGCCGCGCTTGATGCGGTCAGGGATATGGCAGCCGGGGCAAAGAGGGTGATCGTTGGGCTGGGTGAGATGATGGAACTGGGAGATAAAACAACCCGTGCGCACTCGGATGCGGGCAGGATGGTGGCGGATATCGGGGCATCCTGGTTTTTTGCCATGGGCGAGCACGCGGGGGATATGATAAGGGGAGCGGTTGAAAGCGGCCTTACATCGGGAAAGGCTGTCGGTGTTGCTGCCTATGGGGATATGATCGCAGGGATAGATGATATTTTAAGACCAGGAGATATTGTCTTCCTGAAGGCCTCCAGACGTATGGGACTTGATGCGGTGGCAAGAGGTCTTCAAGAAAAACGGTCAAGGGAGGTTTAATATGGGCGCATCTAAGATAATGATTGTTGATGACGAAACAGGGATAAGGGAACTCCTGTCGGAAGCCCTTTTAGAAAAGGGATTTCATGTCACATCGGCAAGAGACGGCAGGGAATCCCTGAAGTATATGCGGAGTAATGACTTCGACCTTCTTATTACGGATATAAACATGCCGCATATAAACGGCTTTGAACTGCTGAGGAAGATGAAGACGGCTGGACGAAAGGAGAAGATCGTTATCATGACTGGGGAATATCTGGACCTTTCGGATACGGCAAAGGATATGCCCTTTATATATTTCCAGCTAAGAAAGCCTTTTAAACTGGATGAATTTTTACAGGTTGTCTCCTCTGTCCTGAAGTCAAATAGAAGAAACAGAAGGTCTCGGACGATTAAAAAGACAGGTAAAAGGGATGTAAAATGCTCTTTAAACTAATCTCTTTTTTACAGATCGATTATTCCTGGCTGAATGTCTTCAGGTACATACCCTTCAGGACAATCATATCGGCACTGACATCCCTTATCCTGTTTTTTTTGTTCGGGAACTGGGCCATAAATAAGCTGCGATCAAGCCAGCTTAAACAATATATACGCGAGGACGGACCCCCAAATCACTTCAGCAAGAAAGGGACGCCCACCATGGGCGGGTGCATGATCCTTTCGGTTGTAATGGTTTCTGTCCTTCTGTGGATGAGAATAGACAACATTTACGTATGGATCTGTATCTTTGCCGTCCTGTCTTTCGGCCTGATAGGCTTTTTGGACGACTATCTCAAGACCATCAGGAAAAGCAGCAAGGGCCTGAGCGTCAGGAATAAATTTACGCTCCAGGTCGCGGCAGCCCTGATTATTGCCGTTGCATTGTATCTCTATCCCGGGTTTGACAATTGTCTGACAATACCTTTTTTTAAAAACCTGAAGCCGGACCTGGGTCTATGGTACATACCCTTTGCAGTGATCTTTATTGTAGGATTTTCCAACGCCGTGAATCTG
>JAFGIC010000245.1 GCA_016929815.1 Deltaproteobacteria bacterium | reverse complement strand
AGTTCCATGAAGCAGCTGTGAATCCCGTCGCCGGGCACTATGTCATAGAGGAAGTGAGGGTCAGCGATTACCGCATCTTCGGCCATGATGGTAATATCGCACATCAGGGCCAGTTCAGTGTGACCCCCTGTGCCGCTCAGTACGCCGATGGTCGGGACCTCCACATCCTGAATCATTCCAATAAGCATCCTGCGGCCGTCAATAAACATATGCTCATACCTTGTGTATTCCGGCTCGGTCTTTTCGGGTTCCCAGCTTTCGGGCTCGAACTCATTTATCCAGTCCTTTCCTGTCCCGGTAAAGATCACAAGCTCGATATCCGAATCGCTTCCCACAATACGCCACATCTGTCCTATGGCCCTGTGCAGCTCCATACTCCACAACTGCGGCCCCCCCTTTGTATGCATCCTGACAAGCAATACCCCATCATCTCGCTTTTCCATGATGAAGTGTTCTTTGAACATCTCCTTGTATTCCTCAAATTTAGGCCATCTCACAAAACTTGTATTAGGCATAATAATCTCCTTTTTAATATGGTTTTTTCAGGTCGAAGACCCCCTGGTTTATTTACCCTTTTATAATTAAGCAATCTGGATGCCATTTTACATAACCAACCGATTATCCAAGAGAAAAATCATTTTATCCCTGTTTCAATAAGATTTTGCTCTCCAAATATGGCCAAATCAACCAAATATGGCCATCAATTAATTGACATAAATATTCATTCATGATCTCATGATCTTCAATTAAAGGCACAAGCGCTCCCTGTAAGAATTATATATTATTTAAAGGTAATTGCATTGCAAAAAAAAGGAAACAAGCAAAAGATCTCCAGACAATCGAAAGGTCTTAATGATATTGGAAAAAAGATTTTAAAAGAAACCATTATCCCCCTTTCTTTCGTATCTCCAGCAGATGAAGAGAAAAAGATCATTGCCTTAGCGGAACGATATTTCCAGACAGACATGAATGGAAACGGAATTGCAACCATAAAGAAAGCAGCTGATATCTTCAGCCGCTCAGGCAGAATTGTGCAGGCCATTCAATATTATGATTTTATTATAAACCGTCTTTCAACGGATTCCATAGCCCCAAATCATACGGAAGATTATCTTGACAGCATTTTCCAGAGGGTATCGAGATCATTTTTTTATCCGATGAATATCAATATGCAATTGCATCTTCTTAAAAAAGCCCATGAGATCGCAAGAAAATATAAAAATCCTGTGCACTTGGCAAAGATCAAACTCCTGTTGGGTTTTTCATTTCTACACGGACAGACAAGAGAGGCAACAAGGTATGTAAATGAGTTCTGGAAGCTCGTTGAAAATATAAATGATGAAGGTCTTTATAAACAGGGTCTCCTGTTAACCGGTATTCATATGACCCTGATGGGCAGGTTCTCAGAGGCGATTGCCTATTATGAAAAGATGATAGGAAATCTGGAAAAATTCGGGGAGCGCGAAGAAGACCTCATCTCCGGCCTGCTGGTTGCCCTCAGCTACGTCTTGCTTGGCAGGGCATCCAGGGGCATAGGCATGATCAACGCCATACAACTCAAGGCGCAAAGGCTCAGCCTCGACCAAACAGTCAGCTACGCAGACATTATTGAGACCATTGCCCTGATAGAATTGCGAAAAATACCTGAGGCTGAAAGGGCCTTCGCAAGGGTATGGGGACAAACCGAGGACGGCTGGAATAATAATATGCTCGGCGCGACCCAATTCTGCAAGGCATATATACTCTGTTCAAGAGAAGACTATAAAGGGGCCTATGAAAATATTAAAAAGGGGTTTATGTACAGAGACTCCGTGAACGCACCGGGTCTGCACCCCTATTGTCCCTGGATTTTTGAATGCCTCTACGTGATTCGATCAAAGGGCTTTTTTGACGATGTAGTTAATTTTGACCTTGAACTCAGCAAGGCCATTAATGGAAACAACCTGTTTTTGAAAGGGATCGGATACAGGCATCGCGCCTTACAGAATATGGAAGCAAGACAATCCGATTCAACCGTGCTTCCGGACCTGAACCTCAGCGAAAGGCTGATCAAGGAATCGGGATCCGAGATTGAACTGGCCCGGACAAGGATTGCCATCAGAGATTACTACCTGGCAAGGGGACGGCAAAAACCTGCAATATCCCGTATGCGGAAGACATGGGCCTTCTTTTCCAAGATAAACGAGGACATCTTTCCCAACGATCTGCTGCAGAATATGCCTCGGGAAAGAAAATCCGATCTGATCGTAGTAAAGATTACATCCATCAACATATCCCTTGCTACGATAAAAAACAGGGAAGCCCTTCTGGAAACAGTCATGAATGCGGCCATGGATTATACCAACGCCACTCAGAGCGCTGTCTATGCACTTGAAGAAAACAATTTGAGGCTTATTGCCAGCCGCAATATTTCCTCCCATAACCAGGCATTGACAGGACCGGCGCGCGAAACAATAGGCAACGCCATACGAAAAAACAGGGAGATTATACTGCCGGGCAAAGATAATATTATTTCCGAGCAGTTCAACAGGCTGGGGATCAGATCCTTTATCGGCGTCCCGATCAGATTCGACGAATCAAGTCAAGGATACTTTGTCATTGGAAATCATTTTAAAGCCGAACCGTTCCCTGATGAGACATTGTCTTTTATGAAGATGTTTGCCAGCCAGATCGAAGTAGGCATCTCGAATATCAGCGCCTATGAAGAGATAAGAAAATTGAAGGAGCGTTATGAAGGTGAGGCCATCCTGCTGAGACGTGAGATGGGAATAGATCTCCCCATTGAACAGATTATCGGCCAGTCGGAGGGTATAAAAAAGGTTGTTGGACAGATCCGACAGGTAGCGCCAACGGACAGCATGGTCATGATATTGGGGGAGACCGGCGTCGGGAAGGAACTCGTGGCAAAGGCCATACACAACCTGAGCGGAAAAAAAGACGGCCCCTTTATACCTGTCAACATTTCTTCATTTCCTAATGAACTGGTAGCAGGTGAACTGTTCGGTCATGAAAGGGGCGCCTTTACAGGCGCGCACGAAAAAAAGAAGGGCAGGTTCGAACTCGCCGACGGAGGCACTATCTTCCTCGATGAGATCGGGGATCTGTCACAGGATATGCAGGTCAAGCTCCTCCGCGTGCTGCAGGAGCGGACCTTCGAACGGCTCGGCAGCTCAAGCCCAGTCCGCTCTGACTTCAGGGTTATTGCCGCCACCAACAAGAATCTCCGTCAGGAGGTTGAGAGGGGGAGTCTCAGACAGGACCTCTACTATCGTTTAAACGTATTTCCGATCTGCGTCCCGCCCTTGAGGGAGAGAAAACAGGACATCCCTCTACTTGCGTGGGAATTCTTCGCCATGTTCAACAGGAAGCTGGACAAGAAAATCAAAAGGGTCCCTGCCGAAGAGATAAACAAGCTGATGCTATACCACTGGCCGGGCAATGTGAGAGAACTGAAACACTTTATTGAGAGGGCCGTCATACTCTCAAATGGATATGACATAAGCTTTTCAGGCCTTGAATTTGAAACTCCGGCCCAGTCTTCGGGCAGGGCAGATAAAATTGCATCGTTAGCCGATATTGAAAAAGATCATATTGAAAAGGCCTTAAAGAGCACCTTCTGGAAGATCAGCGGCCCTTTCGGGGCGTCCACGCTCCTGGGTCTCCCGCCGTCCACCCTGCGTCATCGGATGAAGATGCTCGGCATCCACAGGAAATCGTCCAACTTGTAATGTTGCTTTGGATATCAAATTATTATTCTTACCGCTGTGGTTTATATTTTCATGACGTTCGATTTTATGAAGCTTAGAGGAGCACCAGTGAGATGCTAACGTTTATTTTGATATCCAAACTCGTTTAAATTTAAAATCTTTTAGCAGGGAGAAGAGAAATCAATATGTATGAAGCCCCACGTTGGGATTTCAAAGCTGCGAAGATGACATTT
>JAFGIC010000244.1 GCA_016929815.1 Deltaproteobacteria bacterium | reverse complement strand
GGCTCGGTTACCCCGGCATCGCCCTGTCCACGGCCATCGCGGCGACCATCGGTATGGGGATCAACTTCATCTTTTTCTCCCTCCCGCGCTGGAGGGCACTCTATCGCAGACCGTGGATTGTCTCCCCCCGTGCTATAAAAACCATTGCCAACCTGGGCTGGCCGATGGGCCTGCTGCAGATCGCCTGGAACGCCGGCAGCATCGTTCTTTACAACATCCTTGGCCGTTTGGGAGACGTGAGCATTGTAGCCCTCGCCTCGCTCACCAACGGCCTAAGGATAGAGGCCATTATCTTTCTCCCTCCCTTTGCCCTAAACATGGCCGCCGCTGTCCTTGTGGGGCAAAACCTGGGGGCCAAAAACCCGGACCGGGCAGCCGCAGTAGGATGGAAAATTGCCTGGGCAGGGGTATTGCTCATAAGCGCCATCTCCATCTTCATCTTTATCGGAGCTGAATACTTCTCCTCCTTTTTAACTGAAGATACTGCCGTTCTCGCAGAGACGACCCGCTATCTCAAAATCACTATGTTCTCCGAGCCCTTTATGGCGCTAAGCCTCATCCTGGGCGGCGGCCTCCAGGGCGCCGGAGACACCAGGGGCAATATGTGGGTGATCATCATCTGTATGTGGCTTATACGCCTGCCCCTGGCTGGTCTCCTTGCCTTTGTGTTCGGATACGGGGCTGTAGGGGTCTGGGTCGCTATGATTACTTCCATGACGGTGCAAGGCCTCCTCATGGCGCAACGCTTTCACCGTGGAAAGTGGAAGACGTTGCAGGTGGAGTAAAGGGATGAAAAATCGTTTTTTATCTTTTAGGCTACAAAATCAAAGTATTAAGGGAGAAATGTTGCATGTTCAGGATCTTCAATACCTTTGGTAAACATCTGGAAACCTTTCAGCCGGTAAATACGAAAACTGTCACAATATTTACCTGCGGCCCGTCAGTCTATCAGAAATCGCATATCGGCAACTTCAGGACCTTTCTCTTTGAGGACATCGTGGTCCGGTACCTGGAATACCTGGGCTATCAGGTTGAACGGGGCATGAATATAACCGACATCGAGGACAAGGCTATCAAAGAGGCAGAAAACATAGGAACAAGCGTCAAGGCGCTCGCCGACCCGAATATCGAAACCTTCCTCAAGGAGATGCGGGGGCTGAAGATGAAGATCCCTAATTTTCTCCCCCGAGCCTCGGAGACAGTTGAAAAGGCCGTGGAGATCATCGAGCGCCTTGTTGATCTGAAAATCGCCTACTGGCATGACGGGAATTGCTACTTCGATCCCCTAAAATACCCAGGATTTGGCGAGCTCTATGGTCTTGATATGCAAAAATGGCCAGAGCGCAAAAAACGATTCCACAAAGACACCTATCCAGGAATGCGCTGGAACAGGGGGGACTTCATATTGTGGCACAGATATAAAGAAGGGGACACCGCACACTGGGATACGAGGATCGGTAAGGGAAGACCGGCCTGGAATATCCAGGACCCCAGCATGATCATCCGGCACTTTAACGAGACCCTCTCCCTCTACTGCGGCGGAATCGACAACCTCATCCGCCACCATGACTACACCAGGGCAGTGCTTGAATCAATCCGTCCATATCCCATGGCAAAGTACTGGCTCCACTGTCATCATCTCCATGTGGACGGTAAGAAGATGTCCAAGAGCATCGGCAATATCCTCTATACCGATGACCTGCAGGAAAAGGGATACAGTTTAAGCGAGATCAGATTCTTCCTGATCTACGGCCACTACCGGATAAAACTCAATTATTCAGACAAGCGGATGCAATCCGTAACTGAGCGATTGAGAAAGTTCAAAGAGCAGATAAAAAAAATCGAGAACAAGGCAGGTTCCAAAGCAAATGCGTACACAATGACGGCTCTGAAAATTAACGAGGTCTTTCAAGAGAGGATGAACGATGACCTGGATGTGAAAGGTGCGTTTGATAATGTTAGCGCTATAGTATTAAGTGTGGATATAAAAAACCTGACCTCCAGCGCAGCTTCAGAGATCATGAAGGCACTGAAAGATATGGACAAGGTGTTGAAAATTATTTACTAAGATTTTAGTTCGCACAAATCAGACTACTTATTCGCATCTTTTAACACGTCCTGGAGAACTTCAGGTAAGTACATATAAATCTCTTTTAGCCGCCTTATTCGCAAAAAGAATTCTTAAACCGGCTTAAATTTTAAAAGCAGCTCATGAATTTTCTCAGGACTCTGAATCTCCAACCCGGTCAAAGGACGGCTTGTGACCTCTTTTCTGAATCTGGATGCAAAAATATTTCCTGATGGGACCTCATAAAGGACGCCGGTATGTATGAAACCATCTTTTGTTAAGGCGATATCCAGCGCCGAATTTTTATCTTCTGGATTATGATCATCCCCTATTCTTCTGACCCGTTCTTTATACCAGCTCACGGGATGAGTTCCCCAGGTAATGCACGGCTGAATTATGTCCACATAGGACATCCCCCTATGTCTGATCGACCTTACCATAATATCCTGAAGGTGCTTTAAGTCACCCGCAAATCCCCTGGCCACAAAGCTGCAGTCCTGCATTATGGCAAAGGCCGGCATATTTATGGGAGGGATTTCCACTCCACTCATTTTCAGCCGCCTTTTTTCACCAAGAGGCGTGGTAGGTGACGCCTGCCCCTTGGTAAGTGCATAGATTTCATTGTTATGGACAAAGACAGTAAGGTCAGGATTGCGACGGATTGCGTGAATAAAATGGTTTCCACCTTCACCATAGCAGTCACCGTCTCCTGTTACAACAATGGTAGTCAGATCGGGGTTGGCAATGTTAATTCCGGTGGCCACTGGAATAGCCCTGCCGTGCAGCCCGTTAAAAAAATTGCACTTAAGATAATGCGGCAGTTTGGCTGCCTGGCCTATCCCCGAGACCAGGCAGATTTCGTGGGGTGATTTACCCAGTTCAGCCAGGGCGCCTTTCAGGGCATTAAGTATACCGTAATTAGGGCACCCCGGACACCACTGGATCTCTACCCGGTTGTCAAATTCATCGGTTTTTTTCATAAAATTCCCTTCTGATATAGTCGGCCGTTATGGGAAGACCGTCATGCCTGGAGATATGCCCCTTGAAATGTATATCATATTCACCCTTCAGCAATCGCGCCAGTTGCCCAAGTATGTTTCCTTCGATGCTCCAGTATGTTTTATCCTTAGGGAAATTGTATTCAGGCAACGGCCAAAGTTCAGTGAAATGGATCAATCCTGCCTTTATTCCGTCCATTTTCAATAATCCCAGCGCCTCTAAGATCGCACCGCGCGTTGAACCCCATCCTGTAAATACGACTTCAGCATCCTTCAATGCAATCTCTTCAGGTAGGAGGATTGATTTTTTCAATCCCTCCAATTTGGCGATTCGTTTTTTCACCATATCCGGAGCGGTCTTTACGAGATCCTCTGTAATATGCCCGTATTCGTCGTGTTCATCACTGTCCGCACATACAAGATGCTCCGATATCCCTGGGTAGAGCCTGGGAGAAATTCCTGAATCGGTAAGCCTGTACCGTCTGTAATTTTTAACACCTGAAGTATCCGTCTTTTGAAAATACGGTTCAGTCTTCTCTACCTCGAAGTCTTCAACAGAAAAGCGGCTGTCCGCCAAAAACTGGTCAGAAATTACAATAGCAACCGTCTGGTATTCCTCTGCCAGATTAAACGCCCTGACCATCTTATGAAAGGCGTCCTTCGGATCGGCCGGGGCAAAGATCATTTTAGGGAATTCCCCATGTCCGGCGTGGACGGCAAAAAGAAGATCTCCCTGGGCTGTACGCGTAGGGAGTCCGGTTGCGGGCCCGGGTCTCTGTGCCAGCACTATCACAAGAGGAGTCTCTGTCATTCCTGCGAGACTGATTCCTTCAACCATAAGGGCGAAACCTCCCCCTGAGGTGGCTGTCATTGACCTTATTCCTGCATAGCTGGCACCAATCGCCATATTGACTGCTGAGATCTCATCTTCTGCCTGCTCGATAAAGATTCCAAGCTGATTTTGCACAGAGGACAGATAAGTAATAATGCCGGTTGATGGAGTCATTGGATAGGCAGTCATAAAACGACAATTGCCGCGGGCTGCCCCGAGGGCAATGGCTTCATTCCCTGAAATCACATAATATCCGGATTCTTTTCGTAGGAGCTTCCATGGGCACATGTCAACGCACTCTTTCCCGGCAAGACTGAATCCTTCTTCAAAAGCCGATTCATTAGCGGATACTATATCGCTGCCTTTTTTTGAAAAGGTTTTCCTGATGATTTCCTTAATGGAGCCCGCATCCATGCCGAGTGCAGAGACAAGTGCACCTATGGCAATGGTATTGGCATATATCTCTTCCCCGAACCTTTTCTTTGCGATAGAGGAAAAAGGTATTGGGATGGATCTGTCACCTTCCTTTCTTACGGAAATAATAATACCGGTTTTTTTTACTATTCCCTTGTACTTATCGGTGGCCTTGTTGTTCAGTGCGAGAAGTATATCGGCTTCTGCGAGCGGCGCGTTTTTGAGCCCATCGCCTATCCTGATGGAATAACTGTTGCTTCCTCCCACGATCCGGGATTCATATTCCTTCCATGAAAAAACGGAGTACCCTTGTCCAGCAACGGCATTGGTCATTAAATCGCCAATCGTCTGAACGCCTTCTCCTGCGGCCCCTGCTATTACCACATTAATATCATCCATGGATAACTTCCTTCCAATAATCTGCAGATTTATATTAAAAAAACGGCCTTTAATTAAGATTTTTAAATCAGGACAACCTGGCCCTGGAATGATGAAAATCAGATAACGTCACGCCTGCTTACCGGAATGCCTCAGTAAATTGTCGCAACCTTTGCTCACAATTAATTACTCCCTTTTAAATGAGTGGAGACAATAATTGCAGTTATTCTATCTTATGAGAATTATTTTTAAATGGGGTGAATGCTGTATTATGGAGGCAAAGAGGCTGTACTTAAGATTTTCTCAAAATTGGCTTACATAATCTCCACATCAAAAATAAGTTCTTCCACCCATATTCGGTCTTTCTTTTTTCGATTATATTCAAAGTTGATGTCTGGCTTACTACTTCTTTTAAGGGAAGGCGCCATTTGCGCCGTATCAAGAAAATAGATTTAATCCCGGCAGGAATCCAGATAAAGTGACTCTTTCTTATACTTATTTTCCTATGGTTAAATACATTATTGACCCTATTTATTTATATTAAATTTTATCAGATAATAAAAGAAAATAAAGAACTGGGGCAAAGTTATAAGTTTCCTGGGACGCGCGTGCATCTGTTCGCCGGGCGTTATCAACATCAAAATATTATACAGATGACGGCGGGAATATGAACGGCATTTTCGGGAGACTTTTATAAAAGGCAGGGTATTGCTACCCTGCCCGTTTATTTTACGCGGGGACTATTTATGATTTTAACCGTAAAGGTCTGTTGAATTCTTTAAAATGAAGAAAGCATTATGCAATAGGAGGGGAAAAATGTTTAGAACGCATAGAAAATTATTTTTGACGTCGGTCATTATGGGAATTATACTATTTTCAGCCTATGGACAAAATCTTTTATGCTCATCTCCATCTCCAGGCCGCGATGACTTATCAATAGATACATCAGATCCATCCTCCAATTTAGAGCTTCTTTCACTTGATTCCGTACCTGCCTCATGTCCCGGCATATATACCGTTGAAGAGACAGAGGGTCCTTACTATAAGAAAGGCTCTCCGGAAAGATCGAACCTCATTGAGGATGGGGTTGCCGGTGAGATCTTTACCCTGACCGGTTATGTTTTTGATAAGGATTGCAAACCAATCGCAGGCGCATGGCTGGATTTCTGGCAGGCTGACGGCAACGGGGTTTATGATAATGCCGGCTTCAGACTCCGGGGGCATCAATATACCGATGAGAACGGTTTGTATGTCTTAAAAACCGTGCTGCCAGGAGTATACCCGGGGCGGACAAACCATATTCATGTTAAGGTCAGTAAAAAGGCAGGAGGACCTGCTATTACCAGCCAGTTGTTTTTCCCGGAAGGCAAATTGAATGCTTCGGATAGGATTTATCACGAATCATTGCTTGTTAAGATGGGAAAGAACAGCAATGGGCAGAATATAGGTTTTTTTAATTTTAGACTGAATCAATAATTATCTGCATAACATTCAGTTAAGATTGAAAAATATACCGGTAAGAGAACATGAATATGCAATAAGCCTTACCAGGAGATTTTATAAAATTTAAGACAACCGGCACCAATGATCAGTCTTAAAAACTTCTTGATAACCGTCTTCTGAAAGAGCTTGGCGCGGAGGGAGTATTGAATGCGGCTTTGGAGGAGAAGCAGAATATTGTTTACACCGAGTATTAGGTACATATCCTGCGCTTTTTTATAAGAATCCAAATGTATCCTTCCGAATATACTCCACAGCGCCTTGAGCCGTGAGCCTTCATAATCTGACCGGTTGGTGTCGGCTGCCAGCCGGAAATGTGGGCTCTGTCAGATGAAGAAAAGCAGGCTCAAGGCGACCGGGGCAATGATTATAGTTCCTTCACTCTTCCATATCGCTATGGGGAGCATGACTGAAGTGGATAACCTTTTTCACGCGAACGTGTATCTTCCTTTCAACCTGAGGAAGCGGGGCCTTTTCTTCGAGATAAGGTGAATAGGGTGCATCATGTATTTACAGTTTTCCTTAAATTAATTATCATATTGAATATTGCAGATTCTTGATACCCTCATATTTAAACCATTCCGGATTTTTTTTGCCGGGGATATATCGTGGATAAAATCGAACTCATTAAGAACATAATGACGGAATTTGCCGAGGACACAGGACTTTCCGGATCCAACAGACCGAAACGCCGCTACCTGTGGACTGATGCCTTTGGTGTATGCAATTTTCTGGGACCTTACAGGCGCACAGGAGAGCAAAAATGGCTGGAACTTGCGTTGTTGCTGGTGGATCAGGTTCATATATAGCGCAACATCTATGCTTATTGAACGACTTTCACCCTATATGCCGCTTATTGACATAATAGAAAAGTTCTGGATCGACCCGGGCAGCAAAAAAGGTGCCACGTGGAAAGAGCATGAGGATATCAATAAAATAATGCTGGCAACCAGCCTGGCCCCCGAAGGTTATTTGGAATTAGAAAATCCGGAGTTATTTACTCCAGCCGTATTCACCTATGAGTTTTACAAATATTACACCGCCAAGATTTTTTTCATAAAATATTGCATCCTTCTTCGTTATTTTTATCAAATCCTGGCCGTATTGATCTCCCACGGGAAGGACCAGTCTCCCATTTTCCTTGAGTTGCTCCAGCAATGGTTTTGGAACGACCGGAGCGGCAGCGGTTACTACAATAGCGTCATAAGGCGCTTTTTCGTTCCATCCAAGTGTTCCGTCAAATACCTTAAAGAAAATATTTCTGTATCCTAAATCATCCAGAACATCCCTTGCCGTAGTCATAAGCGACTCTATCCTCTCAACTGTATAGACCACACTGGAAAGCCTTGCGAGGATCGCTGCCTGATACCCGCTGCCTGTTCCAATTTCAAGCGCTTTCTCAGTGCCTTTCAATTCAAGCGCCTCGGTCATGAGAGCAACGATATAGGGTTGCGAGATAGTTTGTCCGCTGCCGATGGAAAATGCGGTATCGTCATAGGCGTAAGGCTTCATCTGTTCAGGCATGAAGCGCTCTCTAGGGACTTCGCCCATAGCCTGGAGCACACGAGTATCCTTTATCCCCCTGGGAAGCAGCTGCGTCCTGACCATGCTTTCCCTTGCCGCGGAGTAATCGATCACCGGCTACTCTCCTGTCCCTTTAGCAGGTTATATGACACCGGGCATTTTCCCATGCCATCCCCTTAGTTGCTTCTCCGGAGGCCTTCGTTCAGGAACATAAACATGCGGTATTTTATCTTCATTCCACTCTTTAGATACATAAAGATTGCAATAGCAGCTTCCATACTCTTCTACATCAGGTTTTCTATAAACACATGGACAGATAATGTCCTTGTCCCATTCCCTGCCATTGCTTGCAAGTCTGCATGGGCAACACATATAACCATATCGTTCTCTATTGATTATCAGAGCTTCAAGCAGATAGAGGGTTTCCTCTTTATTCTTGTTAAAATAGTAGCCCTTAGGTTCCTGCACGCTTTTAAGCCAATCGTAAAGTTTTTGCACATCCATGCTCAAGTTATGCCCTCCCGTTAAATGGCAGGCAATTTGAATTACGCTGCATGAAAGGATTTAACCTTGCGGCAACCAAAACTAAACCTGTCAAGATACTGTACTGAAATTACAGGTAGTTTTCTACTATGATGCTTACACATAATAATTATAATATATTCCTTACAGGCCAACAGGTGAAGTAGGTGAATAATGTATTTTTATAAAAAGGACTTTTAGGTCCCTATATAAATTTTATTCAAGCAAAGCAGGGCAAGAGAGGGTGTTTTCATTTCTTGGGATAAGGATATTTCAGGCGTGTGGACTTCCGCCGCGAGTTCGGAGATCAAATAATCCCCCCTTGGGCTGCCACCGTTTGTGGGTGTCAGGTATGATTTCAAAGCATTCCACCAGGTCGCCAATCTTGGCCCGTTTGAATCCTGAAATTTTCAATCCAACCTTCTGACCCTGCCTGGCCTGTCTTACTGCTTCGGTTTCAATGTGCAGCGATTCTATTGTGCCGGTATAAACCGTCCCGGGATCGGAGATGAGCCGGAACTTTTTTCCTGTTTCCAGCATTCCGTCCAGGACCTCACACCCCAGTATGGTGCCCCTGTGACCGCCCTTGAAAAGTGCAATAACCTTGGCAGCCCCGGTGATCAGTTCCTGATCTTCATACGGGGCCATGCTCTGCGCTATTGACTTAATGTCCTCTAAAAGCCGATAAATTACATCATAAAGACGGATCTCAACACCCTTTTCAGCAGCCAGTTCTTTAACTCCGGGCAGAGGACCAACATTAAATCCTACTAAAAGCCTGCTGCCGCTTTCCGCAGCAAAGATATCGGATTTGGAGAGACTGCCGATTCCCCAGTGGATCGCCCGGACCGTTAAATTGTCTGTATCAAAGTTTTCTAAACCGGAAAGGACAGCATCAGAAGTGCCCGCAGTGTCCGCTTTGAGAACAAGGGCGAGCGTCAGGTTATGCATTTTATCAGATACATTATGCTTTTTTTCCATTTGGGCATGCTTGTTTGCAGACATATTCATCTATCCTCCGAACCTTTTCCCCTCCCCTGCGACACGCTGGTGTTGGACACCGGGAGCTTTTTGACTGCCGGAGAAGAGAAGTGTATAGGCATGCACCAGTAATTTAATCTCCGGATTTAATATATAGAAATGAAAAAGGCGCTTCTAATAACAGGAGCGCCTTTCCCATCCTAAAACGATGTTTAGGCCTTAATTGTAAGACCTTTCATTATTTAATGAATAGCTATTTTTCTCGGTATAGCCGATTCAGACTTCGGAAGAACTATCTTCAATACGCCATCTTTATAAGTAGCATCAATCTTGTCTTCATCAACCTTTACTGCCAATCTGAAATCCCTTGAAAATGATCCGGCAAATCTTTCGGTGCAAACAGATTTCTCGCCTTCCTCGATCTCCGACTTCTTTACGCCTTTAACGCTTAAAATATCTTCTTTGTAAGTGATCTCCGTCTTTTTCATGTCAATGCCTGGAACTTCAAGGGTTATCACATACTGTTTTTCGGTTTCAGTAACATTAGAGGTCGGTGTCCATTCCTCACATTCAAAATCACTAGCAGGATAATCACTCCATATATCAAATAGGCTTCTCAAAGGTCTGTAGCTTAAGCCATATCTCGGAATACTCAATGCGAACATAACATTCACCTCCTTTTACAGCCATTGCGGTATATCAAACCGCCTTTTTGTTGATTTTAAAATAAGCATTTTCCGCACCGAGTCAAGAATGCCGGGGAACACCTCCCTGATTGTCATTTCCAGGCAGACTGCTAAATTCATAGGTTTGATGCTGTATCCTAATGTTTGCCACACTATACTGCTTCTGCATCAACATGTGGAGGAAGAATGATGCAAAAATCGAAATCCAAAACAAATAATAAGATTTAATACTTATCTCTTAAAACGAGCTCAGATCTATAAATACGGGATAGAACCTATTGCGTAATACTTCAAAAGAGAATAAGTTGAATGGCGTACGTGACATAAATATCATGGGGCGGAATTGTCATGAACCTTGAGACTAAAGTGGAGAATTATTTAAGGGAGCGTTTCGGGCCTTCATCGGCACCGGTCAAGATGGAACCTCTTGGAAAGGGACTTCACGGCGTTGCTTATCGCATCACCTTTTCCGCGGAAGGTGAAACAAAGGAGCTGATCATGAAGACGCTCTATCCTTCAAGGTTCGGGCACGATCATTATTCCGACAGGGCACAGGTCCTTCTGCTTGCAAACGCCAATTACAATGATATGCCTAAACATGTCAGGGCAATTGATATTGTAGGTGACTCCGAGTCAGGGCTGACATCCATCAAGGATGCAAAGGAATTCTATATATTTATGGAATATGCGAGGGGAGAACCCTATTTCAGCGATCTCGACAAAATTCTCAAAAGAGGCAGCCTTATTCCGCTCGATAGGAAGCGGACATTAATGCTTGCATCGTTTATTGCACAGATTCATGCATACAAGTATAAAGGAGAAGACTCGGGAATCCTTTACCGCAGGCGGATCAGGGACCTGGTCGGACATGGGGAATGCATAATGGGAATCGCGGACACCTTTAATATCTCTGAATTCGGCTCCTCTGGAGATCTGGAAGATTATGTTGCCAAATGTATTCCATGGTGGTGGGCGCTCCACGATAAAAGTGAAAGATTATCAAATGTGCATGGGGATTTTCACCCCGGGAACATCCGCCTGGAAAAAGATGATTTCACTCTCATGGACAGATCACGGGGGACCTGGGGAGAGCCAGCGGACGATGTCTCCTGTCTGAGCATTAATTACCTCTATTATGCCCTCAAGGATTGCGGAAGATTTGAGGGGCCCTTTGCCGAACTCTTCAACCTGTTCTGGGAAGATTACATTAGGAACACCGGTGATGACGAGATGTTCGAAGTAGTCCAACCTTTTTTTGCTTTCAGGGCTTTGGTGATCAGCAACCCTGAATTTTACCCTGATGAATCAAACCTGACCAGGAGAAAACTTTTCAACTTCGGATACTCTGTTTTGGGTGAACGGAGATTCAATATCGGAGACATCCCCGATTATCTGGAGAGAGCATGAAATTATGTCTTTGGATAACCGGCCTGCCTGGCTCCGGCAAAAGCACTATTGCAAAAAAGGTCCGGGAATTCCTTACAAATGCAGCTTTTGAAACTATAATCCTGAATCTTGACGAGATCCGAAAGTCGGTAACGCCCGAACCTGACTACTCGGACAGGGAAAGAGACATTGTATATGCGGCACTTACTTACATGGCAATGCTTCTTGTAACTGAAAACTGCAGAAGCGTCATAATAGATGCCACAGGAAACCGGAGAATATACAGGGAAAGAGCCAGGATGTTGATACCGGAGTTTGCAGAGGTCTATATAAGGTGCCCCCTTGATATCTGTAGGGAGAGGGAGGCTTCCCGTGATGCAGGCTATGTTCAGACCGGCCTGTACACTAAGGCCGATTCGGGACTGCTGAAGGCCGGACTGCCCGGGATCACGGTACCCTATGAAGAATCCGAGCATCCTGATATTATTATCGATTCGAACGAATTAACGCCCTCCGAATCAGCAGATAAGATTCTTAAATATGTTCGATACAGGTGGTCTCCCAATTCTATCCACTATTCACAGGCCTGAGTTTTATTAAGGACATCCTTTTGCTGCACTTTTGAATCAACTTCGTCTTCTTCCTCCATAGCCTCCCGGAGAGGCAAATGAGGTAAGTATGGGGGGATCCATGGGACGCCTGACGACGAAATCCGGTCCCCGGATATCTGCTATGCAACCGTCCCTCATCAACATGGGTCTATGGGGAAGAGCTCACCAAAGCCCTATCCTGTCCTTAAATTCGAAGAGCACCGGCCCTGCCATAGCGCTTGCCCTGTCGGCGCCGTCAATAAGAATGACATCAATATCATCAGGATTTTCCATAATCTTCCTGTATCTAGCCTGAATGGGTTTCAGTGTTTCACTTATCAATACGGACAGTTCCTCCTTGAATTCTTCATAACCCATGCCGTTGAATGATTTCTCGATCTCCTCCCTTGTCGAACCGGAAAGGCATTCATATATTGTAATGAGATTGAAGATGCCGGACCGGGCCCGATCAAAACTGATCCTGCGATCAGAATCGGTCTGTGCCCTCATAATTTTATAGCGGATCTCTTCCGGCGGGTCCAGCATGTTGATGGCATGATATTTCCCCGCTTCACTTTTGCTCATTTTTCTGGTCGGATCATGCAAGCCCATTATCCTGGCGCCGTTATTGGGGATCAGGGGCTCAGGAATAACGAACATATCCCCGTATATTGAATTGATCCTTTGTGCAATGTTTCTGGTGAACTCAAGGTGCTGCTTCTGATCTTCTCCCACGGCAACCAGATCAGTTTTGTAAAGGAGGATATCAGAGGCCATAAGAACGGGATAATCGAAAAGTCCTACACTCACATCCTTCTGGTGATCTTTGGATTTTTCCTTGAATTGGGTCATGCGGTTTAGCCATCCGAACGGGGTAAAGCAGTTAATTATCCAGGTCATCTCTGAGTGGGCGCAGACGTTGGACTGAACGAAAAGTGTTGATTTTTCCGGGTCTATACCACAGGCAAGCAGAATCCCCGCTGTCTCTCTAATTTCCTTCCTCAGGACTTCCGGATTCCGGTCTATGGTAATAGCATGTAGGTCAACGATGCAGAAAAGGCAATCATCTTCATCCTGGAGATTAACCCAGTTCCTGATGGCGCCCAAATAGTTTCCAAGGTGGATACTGCCGTTGGGCTGAATGCCTGAAAATAGGCGTTTCCTCATAGTTGCCCCAGTATATTGCCTTTGAATTCTTTATCTCATGCCCGGGCACATTTTATAAATCTTTCAGAGCATCAAAGCAAATCATGTATTTTGTAACCGTTAAAAGCGGGGTTTTTCGCACTGAACTGACCCTTCAGGCGGAGTGGGCGTCCTCAAATGACCCATACTACTTCACAGCAGAACCGTGTTTATTCACGTAGGAAGCCGCTTCAAGACCAGCGATGCAG
>JAFGIC010000032.1 GCA_016929815.1 Deltaproteobacteria bacterium | reverse complement strand
TTCAATGTTGGACGTTCATGTCTTTTTCCGTCTCCGACTTCCGATCTCCGCTTCTCCCCTTAGCCCATTCTCCCTTTCCCCCCTCTCCGATTCTTGCCTCATCCTTCCAAGAAACTGACCCAATCCTGCACAAAAAAATAATGCACTAACCATTTAAAAGTCCTTGACTGGTAAACAAAAAAGGGCTTATTCTTTCTAAGCTTTTCAAATATCGGATGTAATTAAAAGAGTTCCCGTCTTAAATCTTGGATGAGCATATGAAGGATGAAGATTTGTCATAGGTTTTGTATTATTCAACATACATCGAATAGATAGTAGTCAATTACTCATTTAAGGGTCGTCACTATTGCCCCGCAACATTAAAGAACGTATGCCAATGTAATAATGAAAACCGAACAACAAACCCGAATAGAACTTATTGACACTGCATTGGAAAATGCCGGTTGGAATGTCAATGATCCGACCCAGGTTGTTCAGGAGTATGACATTGTGGTCAATCCTGCCCAGGTGGCAGAATCGCCTGCTCCATATGGCGGACATCAATTCAGCGATTATGTCCTGTTGGGTCGGGATCGAAAACCGATTGCAGTGGTGGAAGCAAAAAAAACGAGCAAGGATGCAGCCCTTGGCAGGGAACAGGCAAAACAATATTGCCAAAACATCAGCAGAGAAACAGGCTGTGAATTGCCCTTTTGCTTTTATACAAACGGGCTGGAAATCTATTTCTGGGACCTTGGGAACTATCCGCCCCGCAAGGTGGTGGGCTTTCCTATGCTTGATGACCTTGAACGCCTTCGTTACCTTCGCCGGAATAAAAAATCCCTGACCGATGAACTGATAAATACGGATATTGCAGGCAGGGAATATCAGATCCGTGCGATCCGCTCAGTTCTTGAAGCCATTGAAACCAGACAGCGCGATTTTCTTTTGGTGATGGCCACCGGCACCGGAAAGACCAGGGTTGCCATTGCACTTATTGACGTACTCATGAGAGCCTCCCATATTGAACGCGCCCTTTTTCTGGTAGATCGTATTGCCCTGAGGGAACAGACCTTGACCGCATTTAAAGAGTATCTTCCCAACGAACCCCGCTGGCCAAAACTCGGGGAGAAGCTCATTGCCAGGGATAGGAGGATCTATGTATCGACCTATCCGACCATGCTCAATATCATCCGCAATGAATCGGACAGGCTGTCACCGCACTTCTTTGACCTGGTCATTATCGATGAAAGCCATCGTTCCATATACAACGCCTATGGCGAGATACTGGATTACTTCAAGACCATCAATCTCGGTTTGACAGCCACACCAACGGATGTGATAGATCACAATACCTTCAGGCTTTTTAAATGCGAAGACGGCCTCCCGACTTTTGCCTACTCCTATGAAGAGGCAGTCAACAACGCGCCGCCCTTTCTTTGTGACTTTCAGGTTATGAAAATACAGACCAGATTCCAAAAGGAGGGCATCAGCAAGCGGACCATCAGTCTTGAAGATCAGAAAAAACTTATCCTTGAAGGCAAGGATATCGAAGAGATAAACTTTGAAGGCAGCCAACTGGAAAAGCAGGTCATTAACAAGGGCACAAATACAATGATCGTCAAGGAGTTTATGGAGGAGTGCATAAAGGATATGAACGGCGTCTTGCCGGGCAAGACCATCTTTTTTTGCGCATCCATGGCCCATGCCCGCCGTATGGAAGAGATATTTGATGCGCTTTATCCCCAGTATCATGGCGAACTCGCCAAGGTAATGGTCTCGGATGACCCTCGTGTCTACGGTAAAGGCGGTCTGCTTGATCAATTCACCCATAAGGACCTGCCCCGCATAGCGATCAGCGTGGATATGCTGGATACCGGAATAGATATACATGAGATCGTGAACCTTGTGTTTGCCAAACCTGTTTATTCATATACCAAGTTCTGGCAGATGATAGGCCGCGGCACAAGGCTTTTAGATCCGTCCAGGATAAAACCCTGGTGTCCTGAAAAGGATGTATTTTTGATCCTCGATTGCTGGGACAATTTCGAATATTTCAAACTCCAGCCCAAGGGTAAGTCCGTCAATTTACAGATTCCCTTGCCGGTCCGTTTCTTTGGCATCCGACTTGATAAGATCGAAAAGGCCATTGCCCTTGATCAAACCGATATCGCTGAAAAGGAGGTTGCCAAACTTCGTCACCAGATAGCTGAATTGCCTCCTTCTTCCGTGGTTATCATGGAGGCAGCCACCGCTCTCAATCAGATCTCTGATGAAAATTATTGGACAACCCTTACCGCACAAAAGATCGAATTTCTGCGCACACAGATCAAACCTCTGTTCCGGACCGTGTCACAGGTTGACTTCAAAGCCATGCGGTTTGAAAAGGATGTACTTGAGGTCTCATTGGCCCTTTTATGCAATGAAGAGGCACGGTATGACACCTTAAAGGAGGGGCTTATTGAACAGATCGGCGAATTGCCCCTTTCAGTGCATATTGTTGCAAGGCAGGCCGCTCTTATAAAAAGCGCCCAAAAGGAGTACTACTGGTCTGTATGCAACGATTCCACATTGGATGAACTGGCAGAAAAACTTGCGCCCCTTATGAAATTCCGCGAACAGCAGGCCCCGGGCCAGGGGCCGGTTCAACTCGATCTTACGGACATGCTTTACAGCAAGGAGATGGTGGAGTTCGGACCAGGGCATGAATCTGTAAGTGTGTCCAGATACCGCGAGATGGTGGAGGCCATGGTGCATGAACTTGCCCAAAAGAATCCCATCCTGCAAAGGATCAAAAACGGTGAATCGATATCCCTTGCCGAGGCCGATGAACTGGCAGATGTGCTCAACAAGATGCATCCGCATGTCACTGAAAACCTCTTAAGGATCGTTTACAGGAACCGCAAGGCGCATTTTATTCAATTCATACGACATATCCTGGGGATTGAGGTCCTTGCAAGCTTCCCCGATACGGTTGTCATGGCATTTGATCAATTCATCTTTGCCCATACAAACCTCAATACACGCCAACTGGAATTCCTGAGACTGCTCAAAGACTTTATCATTGATCGGGAAAAGGTTGAAAAACGGGATCTCATTCAATCGCCTTTCACAATAATCCACCCACAGGGGATTCGCGGCGTATTCAGACCGGCTGAGATAGATGAAATCCTGCGACTTACGGAGCAACTGGCTGCATGAAAAACCGAAAGACAACAGATGAAGAGCTGGCCTTTATCCTGGAAGAGGGTGAAGGATACACCCTTGAATTCAAGCAAAACATCAATGAAGACCTCCCCAAAGAACTTGTTGCCTTTGCAAATGCATCAGGCGGCCGCATTTTAATCGGTGTGAATGACCGGAATCAGATTACAGGCACAGATCTTTCCAACAGGACCTTGTCTAAAATCGAGGATATGGCAGCTGCATGCGATCCGCCTGTGACCGTCCGGGTGGAAAAGCTCCAAAGACATGGGATCCTTGTCATCCATGTGCCTGAAGGCGCCAACAGGCCCCATCGCTGCAACAAGGGCTTTTATCTTCGTAACGGCACTGTCTCCCAGAAAATGAGCACCCAGGACATTACCGCCTTTATCCAGGCAGAAGGGAAGGTCCGGTTTGAGCAGCAGCTCAGGTTGGATCTGGACTGGGAAAAGGCCCTTGATGAAACCCGTCTGAAACATTTCCTGACATTGGCAAAGATTACCCCGAAACCTGACAAGGCCAATCTCCTCTTTAATCTTGGCGCTGGGGATTTTAAAGACGGACGTTTTTACTTCAACAATGCCGGGGTGCTATTATTCTCCAAAGAACCGACCAGGAGGATGTTCCATGTGAGTGTGATCTGTGCGCTTTTCAAGGGCACGGGCAGGGCCGATATACTGGACCGCAAGGAACTGAAAGGCAACCTCCTGGAAAATGTGGAAGACGCCTTGATCTTTCTGAAAAAACATCTAAAACTGCGCTGGGAGATTACTGCGGGAAGCGTCAGGAGAAAAGAGATATTGGAATTGCCGGAGGTGGCCCTGCGGGAGGCTATGGTAAATGCCGTCTGCCATAGGGACTATAACGAAGAAGGCACCCATGTCATGGTGGAGATCTTTGACGACAGGGTGGAGATATACAATCCGGGCGGGCTTCCAAAGGGCCTGTCTGAAAAGGACTTTGGCCGCCGCAGCGTTTGCCGGAATCCCAATATCGCTGCTTTATTATTGAGGTGCGACTATATTGAAAAGATGGGGACCGGCATTGAAAGGATAAGGGCGGTCCTGGAAAGGGAAAGATGTCCGGCGGTAAAGATCACCTATAACACGATGTTCAGCCTTGAATTTACAAGACCGACCTATGAAATAGTCCGGGATACAAAAGAGGAACACAGGATAAAGGCGTCGGAGAAAACGTCGGAGAAAACGTCGGAGAAAACGTCGGAGAAAACCCAGGATAAGATTCTCCGTCATATTTCCGCAAATCAGGGCATTACCATTGCGGAATTGGCTAAGGCCCTATGCGTGACCTCCCGCACCATTGAACGTAACATTAAAATACTTCAGTCTCAGGACAGGCTCAGGCGTGTAGGCCCGGACAAAGGCGGCTACTGGGATATAACAAATAAGGAAAGATAAAAGGAAAAAGCAATGCTGCAAAATAATCCTGCTTTAAAAGAAAAGACTGAGGAGCAGACCTGCATTATTGATAGAATAATAGATGATATTTATTTCGAGATAAAACCATGTTGCCGCTTGCCAATATCACGAGACCTTTGCAAAACGATACAAAAGATGCAATGTCGTCATTCCGGCGGAGGCCGGAATCTAGTGTTTTCGAAGAGTTCCCGGATTCCGGATCATCCACCCTCCGTAGTCACGCCAAGGCGTGACGGAGGACGGGAGTCCGGAATGACGGGAATGGAGTTTCTTAAAGGTCTCATCACTTTTGTCCAGGCTCCCTGAATATTGGATATTATAATCATATATCAACATTGGAATATTCTGTGATATTCCCAATCTATTACAACAGGACATATGGCCAAGATTATGAGATATCATAAGTTTTTATTAAGGTAGAGCTTTAAATCATTAATCCTGCATTTTGGCAAGATTCAAGGTCTGACCCTTTCGTTTTTTATGTTCAAGGAGCTAAGCTTTCAGCTGGAGAAAAGTACAAACAAATATCTGATGCTTTCATCTATCTTAAAACCTTAGACCCGAAACAATCATTTTATCATATAAATCATTTAATGCATTATGGAACAGTGATTGATGAGGGAATCAAACTAATTAACGAGTTGGAATACAAGCAGCAAAATTCTCAAATAGCAAATATATCGCTAGAGGATCTGAACATTCCTTTTGAGGACTGGGAAAAGCGGGTGGGAAAATATCTACTCCCAATTTTTCAAAAGCTTGATAGTAGAATCCAAGAAA
The DNA here is from genome assembly GCA_016929815.1 of Deltaproteobacteria bacterium. GTDB lineage: Bacteria > Desulfobacterota > DSM-4660 > Desulfatiglandales > HGW-15 > JAFGIC01. The sequence goes on along the minus strand of JAFGIC010000032.1, from coordinate 2,112 downwards.
GCGGAATAGATCTTAAAAAAGGAAAACCGTCAAAAGGCTCACCCAAAATTCAAACAAAAGAAAGGCAATATTTATATCAATTTTATTGGGAATACGGAGGGCGAAAAAATCTGGATAAACCAATTCAATTTAGAGTAGGTTTCAAAGATAATTACGAGCAAATAAAACGTTGTTAAGTTATAAAGTTGTGGAATATGGTACAAAATATCAATTGAACTGAATGACTTAGTCAAATGAAATAGCCATCTATGAATTATCAAAGAATGAACGTTAAAACCAGTGCATCTCACCATCTTCCATCGATGAAGTAGATGTCCGCGGTTGCCGTGGCAGGATGGGGATGACATTCTGATACGGCAGGAAGCAGCTTGATGTGGCAAGCGGATGATGGGATTTTGCCTGTGGCAAAAGAGCGGCGTCTTGAATCTTTACGCATAATATCGGCAGTTTTCAAGACCCGGTCCTTCACCGGGATTATATCCTTCAGGGCATAATTCCCTATGTCAAATTGTATCATTTGACAATGGCATTTTGACACTATATATTGTTGCGTTATGACAGAATATTACCCTCGGGATATTGCCGACGCCGTAAGCTCGGCACTTGAAAACATGCCTGTCGTGGTCCTGACCGGGATGAGGCAAACGGGCAAGACTACATTTCTTAAATCGGAACCTTATCTGAAAGATCGGATATATGTAAGCTTCGATGATTTTTCACAGCTTGACTCGGCAAAAAGAGACCCGGATGGATTCCTTGACCGGGATAGGCCTGTTACAATAGACGAGGCGCAGAAATGTCCTGAGATCTTCAGCGCAATTAAGCGTATAGTTGACAGGAAGAGGATTCCGGGAAGATTTCTGCTTTCCGGATCAGCCAATTTTTCAATTCTGAAAAGCATAACCGAAAGCCTTGCAGGAAGGGCGGTTTATCTGACAATACATCCGTTCAACCGCAGGGAGATTAACAAACGATCTGCATCCGAGCCATTCCTCAAGAAATTTTTTATGAACCGGGATCTGCCTTCTAAAGAAACCGGAAAACCTCTTCGGCCTGATGAAATTACAAGAGGCGGCATGCCGACTGTGTGTCTCAAACAGATAAAAGACCCGGACATATGGTTCAGGGGCTATGAGCAGACATACCTTGAAAGAGATGTAAGAGAATTGAGCCAGGTAGGGAACCTTCTGGCACTTCGATCATTGATGCGTCTGGCATCCCTGCGCACCGGTCAGCTTTTATCTCCCAGCCAGCTGGGACGGGATGCCAAAATGAACGCAGCGACGACCTCGCGCTACATCTCAATATTTGAGGCGTCCTTACTGATAACCCTTATCCCGCCTTATCTTGGAAACCGGTCAAGCCGTGTCATCAAATCGTCCAAGCTATATTTCAGCGACTCGGGACTGGCCGGGCACCTTGCTGGAATCGGCCCCGCCATGTCCTTAAAGGATGATCCGATGTACGGTGCCTTATTCGAGACCTATGTCGCCCAAAACCTGTCATCAATACTGAGTTCCCGGTGGCAGGATGCAGGATTGTATTTCTGGAGCATACAGGGCCGGAATGAAGTGGACTTTGTAATAGAGGCAGGGAAATCATGCATGGCGCTCGAACTTAAATCCGGTTCGAGATGGCAGGAAAGAGACCTCGCAGGACTGAAGGCATTTTTAAATACAACACCTCACTGCAAGGCCGCGATACTGTGCCATAACGGCGAACATTCTGTAAAGCTCGGAGAAAATCTCTGGGCTATACCCGCCAATCTCGTTCTCTCATGAAGGACGTAAAAGTAAAAGGGGACAATCCTTAAATAAGTAAATAACTATGGAAAGCTGGACGATGTAATGTTGTTAGGCTGCGAAGATCCTTCTTTTTTTAATAATTAAAATACCTTGAAAATCCTCTTGAAGGTGGCGGAATTTCATGGTAATATCTCAGCATGCTTAAACGAAAACGGCTATTATCGGAACTTAAAAACGCCCTTGGACGCAGCCGAATAGTGCTCCTGCTCGGCCCACGGCAATGCGGCAAGACAACCCTGGCGCGTGAACTCGTTAATGTTGATTCTCCCAACTACTTTGACCTTGAAGACCCTGTCAGTCTCGCCAG
>JAFGIC010000243.1 GCA_016929815.1 Deltaproteobacteria bacterium | reverse complement strand
TATGTATATAAGGAGGAATTCGGTTTTCGAACAGTTGCCGCAGGGATACAGTCGCAATATGCGGCAGATTCCGCCTATTTGCAAGAGTCATTAATGCTTACCGGCGATCTGAATGTGGCGCTTGTTCCATGGATCGTCCAATACAAGGTAAGCGACCCCTACAAATATATTTTCAAGGTGCGAGATGTCAGAGGCACTCTGAGGGATCTTTCCGAGGCCACAATGCGTCTTGTGGTAGGAGACAGGGGTATTAATGAGGTGCTGAACAAAAGGGATGAAATAGCGGTCCAGGCCATGGAACTGCTGCAGAAAGAGCTTGACGAGGCAGAGACCGGAATAAACGTGACCACTATTGAGATGAAAAAGACCAATGTACCTGAGCCTGTCCAGCCCTCCTTTAATGAGGTCAATCAGTCTGTCCAGGAAAAGGAGCAGGTGATATATGAGGCGAGGGAGGCCTATAACAAGATCATTCCCCAGGCAAAGGGTGATGCGGAAAAGACTATCAAGGAGGCTGAGGGATACGCACTGGATCGCGTAAACAGGGCCAAGGGCGATTCGGCAAGATTTTTATCCTTATACGAGGAATATTCAAAGGCTAAAGATGTAACAAGGAGAAGGCTCTATCTGGAGGCGATGCGCGAGGTCTTTCCCAAAATTGGCAACAAGTACATCGTGGACTCCGAACAAAAAAACCTGCTTCCGCTTTTAAACCTGGGAAAGACGACCGGAGGTGAAAAATGAAAGCACAATATACAATCGTATTGTTGATAGTATTAATAGTTGTCTTTTTCGGCTCAACATACATTGTTAATGAGACGGAACAGGTGATAATAACACAGTTCGGCAAGCCCATCGGCGATGCCAAGAAAGAGCCCGGACTGAAGTTCAAGATCCCTTTTATCCAAAAGGCAACCTATTTCCCCAATAACCTCCTCGATTGGGACGGGGAGACCAGCCAGATTCCCACACTGGATAAGACATATCTTTTAGTGGATACCTTTGCGAGATGGAAGATAGTTGATCCGCTGGTATTTTTCCAGACGGTAACCAACCTTCAAGGCGCTTACAGCCGTCTGGATGACATTATTGATTCAGCCGTGCGAAATCTTATTACTTCCTACTCTCTAATCGAGACCGTCAGGATGACAGACAGGGAACTGGATACATCCGAAATAGGGCTGGAGAATCAGGATAAAGGCGTCCCTGTTGATATCTCCGCGGGGCGACAGGAGATAACAAACAGCATAAGGGACCAGGCCCAGCCCAAGCTGGAAAAATTCGGGATAGAGCTTGTGGATGTTAAGGTCAAGATGTTGAACTATGTTGATGAAGTCCAGCAGTCCGTTTATGCGAGGATGATAGCGGAACGCAAGCAGATAGCCGAGAAGTACCGCTCCGAGGGACAGGGAGAGGCAAGGAAGATAGAAGGCGATATGGAGAAGGAGATGAAGAGGATCACCTCTGAAGCGTACAAGACGGCAGAGGAGATTAAGGGAAAGGCCGACGCCGAGGCCACTCTCATATATGCAAAGGCCTTCGGGAAGGATCCTGATTTCTACTCATTCCTTCAGACCCTTGAAAGCTATAAGGAAAGCATTGACAAGGATACATTTCTTATCCTTTCAACCGATTCGGAATTTCTACAGTATCTAAAGGATTATTCTGGGAAGTAGAGGGGTTAGTTTTAGGTTGGCAATGGTCAGCAGGATTGTTCGTCCTTGAATGAATGCGTAAACAAAGATTAATACAAGATCTTTCTTAATTTACTCATATTCTTATGGTTTGACCACATTGATCCATATGAGATTACAACATATATGGTATATACTGTTATCGTCTTTTCTCCTGGGCGCGTTGGGCTGCTCCAGGGGCATCGTCAAGACCGGGGATCTCACCTACGAATGGAAGTGCGATCAAGAGGCTGATCAGGCCTTGATGAGGGAGGAGTATGAGGAGGCCATCCTCCTTCATAAGAAGTTACTTGATAAAAATCCTTCCAACGGCCTCGCCCTTTATCATATAGGATATGCATACGGCTGCCTTGGGGAACATGAGATGGAGATATCCTACTATGAAGAGGCTGTGTCCAAAGGGTATCGGACCGGAAGCATATTTTTTAATCTGGGCATGGCATACGGCGAGACGGGCGGTTTGCAGGACTCCGTCAGCGCCTTTAAAAGAGGAATAGAGATTGCCCCGGATAATCCCGACCTGCATTTCGGACTTGCCGTTGCCTATCAGAGGGCGTCTTACTATGATCTCTCTGAAGCGGAATTCCTGAAGGCCATTGAGTTGAATCCGGAGAGTCTGGATTCAAGATTCTATCTCGGTCTGCAATATGCGGAAACGGGAGATAATGTCAAGGCCAGGGAACAGGCCGTTAAGATAATGGAGATCGACAGGGACAGCCCCTTTGCAGTAGAGATCCTCGCCAGGATAGAATAAAAAAGAAGGCTTCCCAGATGCCGTTATTATCACCGGTGCATATCTTTTGTTATGTTTTGAGATATCCGGCTGAAAAGATGCACGCGCACCCGGAAAGCCTTTTCGAAAAAATAAAACCTTTAATATGATTTCCCCAGATGCCGTTATTAACACCGGTGCAATCTTTTGTTATGTATTGAGATATCCGGCTGAAAAGATGCACGCACACCCGAGAAACCGTGTTTAGTGTCATCGTAACTTCATTGTTTAAAGCATAACCATTGGAGGCTCTTGGCCGTCGCTCGGTTTTAATTGTAGTGATGAAGCCGGATGCCACGTAAACTTTGATTTATATTGATGCAATATCTGTGCCTTGTTGTATAGCTATTGCAAATAAAATTAAATTTCATTTAAAATCAGTCGGTTATGATCATCGGTTAGTAATGTGAAAAAGAAGTGTCAATAAATAATGACGAGTTATGTCATTTTTCAGACTTTTTGACAGGGGCGGGTGTATAAGACAGAAGTTGAGAGGTTAAAAAGATTAGGGGTTAAGAAGAAGGTTTATCCGACCTCACGGGACGGTTTAAATTTTTCCAGTTGTTCGCTATAGTAACTGCTGTCGTCCTTTTCCAGCGATATGGCCTCCTTAATCGTTTCAATTGCCTTTTCCGTTAAACCGTTTGCCCAGTAGGCCTCCGCCAGGGTATCCAGGAATACCGGCGTCCTTTCCAGCTCAACTGCCTTCTCTGCAAGTGATAACGCCCTTTGCGGATCTCTCATGTCAACATCCGGCGAGGTCACCAGAAGCCAGGAGAGATTATTAAGTGCGGTTGCGTGATTCGGGTCCAGTTTAAGTATCCTTTCATAGGCGTCTTTAGCCTCATGATGTCTCTCCGTCTCATGATAGAGCAGGGCGAGCCCCTGAAGCAGGTCGATATTGCCGGGTTCGCGCGCGATCTGTTCCTGGAGCGCCCTGCCTGCCATCCTGTAATAGAGATCCTGCTTCAGGTTGCTGAAATTCAAAAGGTATCCTGCGCCGATTGTACATATCAGATATATTGCAAAGGATATTGCGACAAATCTGTTATGTCCTTTGATCAGGTCCGGCCTTTTGATGGTCCCGAGAAGGCATTCAACCCTCTCCCTGATGCTGAAGTGGTGCCAGCTCGGGAGGTCCCTGGTCTTTCCGCTGAATAGGGCGATCTTTTCAAGGGAGTTTATTGTATGGGCGGGGGCGCCCATGACAACCGCCGAATATAGATCTGCCTGTCTCTCAAAATTGCGCATGAAAAATCCCATGAGGAATCTGAAGTAGAGAAACATGCTGATGAGGATGGGTATCGACAGGGCCATGTAAAAGGCGTTTTCTACGTTAGGCCTGTTCTCAGCAAAGGCTTTTAGAAACCATGGGAGGGACGCAATGGTATAGTAAAAGACGTCAAATAACCCGAAGGATATGAACATGTAACCAAGGATAATTATAAGATATAATAATATGTGTCTGTATTTTGCGTGACCCGCTTCGTGGGCAAGGACGGCCTTGAGCTCATCAAGGTTAAGCAACTCCATAAGAGAGTCCGTTACCAGGATATAACGGAATCGCGGGACAATGCCCATGATGGCAGCGGTCATCATCCGACCTTCAAAGAGAGGCCATCTAAGCAGCCCTGCATATCTGAAAGGCATTTCATTTAAAAATCTTTTCAGTTCATCTACCCGATCGGAGGGCTCAAAGGGCCTGCACTCCCACCAGTACTGAACAAATGGAGGCATGACTATTATCAGGATAAACATGAAGACGGCAAAAAAAAGCATCTGGCCTTCCGGATTGTTCAGGATGCCTGCCGGACCTGACCATCGGTATATTGTCATCAAATCATATATAAGGGCAAGAATCAGCCATGGGAATATAATGGGGATGTTGAGCTTGACATTAGAGGTAATAAAAGAACTGCGTTTTACACCGGTCTTAAATGCCGACACATAAGCAGGGTAGGCAAAATACCATATGGTACAGAGATAAATGAGAAAGATCCCAATGGCCGGGATGCCCTGTAAGGTAGAAAAACTATCTGCGCCAGGTATTATGCTGAGCCGGTATTTCAGATGCAGGAGATATACATCTATGGCGAATATAAATATCGCAAGGATCGAAAGTCGAAGGACGAGGGCATGATATCGGGCCGCGAGCCCTTCCGTATTGCCGTTCCGGTAAACACGGATAAGACGATTGAAACCTGCCCTGGAATATGCAGCCAGGCAGGCCCATAAGAAAAGGGCCATGGCCAGGTCGTATATTAAAGGGCTGTCAACGCTTTTCCCCGGGTAGCTTACCTCAAAGATCAGAAGGACAACCAGGAAATAGATGATGTTGTTGAACATGGGCCATCACCCCTGTTCAGGTTTAGGGACTCCTGTCTCTCCCTTGATAAAATCTATCTTGCCGCCGCCGGGGATGAGTGTATGATCGCTGTTTATGGTGATGCTTACATCATATCGTTTTTCAAGATCAGAGAGTTCATTTCGTTTCCGGTTCTGGATGTAGTCGGCCGTCTCCAGAGGCAATGTTACATTGACCCTGGCGATATTACCCTTTGAAAGCCCCATCCATATCCTGCGCAGGTAGGAAAGCGCGGATGCGCTCGGGGATATTACCATTCCTCTGCCCTGGCAGTATTTGCATATCTGGTAGCTCTTTGATTCTATGGACGGGCTCAGTCTCTGCCTTGAAAGCTCAAGAAGACCGAACTTGGAGATGGCGGCAATGTCGGTCTTGGCTTTGTCTTTTTTCAGCTCCTCACGAAGTATCTTTTCAATCTCCCTTATGTGTTTTTTCTCCCTCATGTCTATAAAATCGATTACTATGAGTCCGCCGAGGTCTCTTAAGCGGAGCTGTCTGGCGATCTCCACCGCCGCATCACAATTGGTCTTAAAGATCATGCTTTCATTATCCTTGCTCGATTTTGACCGTCCTGAATTGACGTCAATGGAAATAAGCGCCTCGGTGGGATCAAATACGATCGATCCGCCGGACTTGAGAGGGACGCGGTCCAGGTATATGCTCTCTATCTGTTTTTCAATATTGTA
>JAFGIC010000242.1 GCA_016929815.1 Deltaproteobacteria bacterium | reverse complement strand
GTGCCCGGTTACTTTCGGACAATAAATCTCAAACTGATTGCAAAAAGTTACTGCGCCCCAAAATAAAAAAGGCCGATCCCTCCGCGTTTTGCGGAAGAATCGGCCCGATTGTTTCGATACCGAATTAACCTAATTTATTAAATAATGATTAACTACTTTTCACTTTAAAACCATGTATTCGTGCGAGTAGCTCTAACTTTTCCCTGAGTGTTTTATAATCTGTCGATAAATTATCATCTGCTTCAACATAATATTTCTTTTTAACTTTTTTATTTTTAGTATTTTCTAATTCTACCACATCAAATTGTTCAATCTTAAGGGCTTTCCTGATTTCATTAATTTTATTTTCATCATCTTCAAAAATAATTTCATACAATGGTTTTGCTTCTAATATTGTCGTATTCAAGGGCTCGCTAATTAATATTCCACTCCCAACTTCAGAAGTGAGGTTAATATTTTTAGAATTATTCCTGATGATTATGTTTTTAATCTGATTCAATTCTTCAAAAATAAATTTTTGTATATTTTTTTCAGAGGTATCTGGTACCTCCATAACAGCTTTATATCTTGAATATCGAGAAATAGGATTATCTGGTTTTTTATCCTTTTCTGCTTCTTTTATTACTGCAGGGAGCTTACTTTTTAATTCTACTAGGCCCATTTCATCATTTCTAAAAGTAAGATGTCGATCATCTTTTATGTCGAATGGAAATATTGTACCTTCAGCAGCGACTGTGACAACTGGTTTCTGTACAGCATGCCTCACTGAAAGCTCATACATTACATTGGCATTCAGAGTTGTAAGATCTGCTATTACCATATCATCATTAAATAAATGACCAATGATTTGTTGAGTTATTGATCCTGGCTTTGATTCTTCATGAGAAGCTAGGATTTTAATATATCCAAGCTCTTTTAAGACAGGACGATAAATCAACTCAAGATGCCCATCAATTCTTCTTCGAATGTCAGTTCTTTCTGATCCAATAGGTGCGATTATAAAAGCCGATTTAGCCCTAAGCTCTTTATTATTTATGTATACCGTCATTCTATCTTAATATTCTCTTCTTTTTTGATATGAACAACCTTACCATTCTCAAACTTGATCAGTATACTGCCGTAAAACTTTATTGAAGTCAATTTTTTAAGAATCTCAATTACCTTTGTTAATTGTTCAGACAATTCAATATCTCCGCTTTTATCGATAGTTATTTTTTCAGATCCTTAAATTCCTTATATCCGTCACTCAACAATTGACTGACAATATAAAATGCAACAGGCACTTCAATAATAATGAGTAAACTCATTATCCATACCCGGTTGTCGGAAATAACCTGCATTATAGTATCAATCATTTACTGGCTCCCCTGGCCGCCATAGCTTCAGCGACGGCGGCTGACTTCCGGCTTTATATCATCACAATCTTTCTATCTATAGACATGGCAACATATCCCGGCTTGAGTCCCCATTTCTCTCCGGCAAGTATAAATCTCACATTGGCGACCGTGGCCCTTCCAGTGTATTGCCCCACACCCGGATCAAATTCCCTCAATATTAAAATATCACCAACCCGGTAATCCCGGTCATTCAACCGGATCTCAAAAGGCTTTAATCCCTGTTCGATCGGTTCATAGGACTCAGGCCATGTTTTTAATTCATGAGTGTTGCTCATAGGTTTCACCATTAACTGATTTCTGGCCTCTGATCTCCGACATCTGTTCTTCCTTAGCGTCTTTGCGATTCAGTTTTTTACTCTATGCTCCATGCTCTCTGCGCCTTGCGCTTAAAACCTTCCTGCATGTCCGGCATTCACAATCCGGGCTGTGTTTAAATGCCAAAAGATTAAATCCCTTAACAGACCTCTTTCCGCATAGAGGCTCTCTATTATTTGTGTTTTCAATAATATGAACCTTAAGCCCCGGTCTTATCTGTACAGCTTCCATCTTCTTTTCCTTCGCGCTCTCAGCGCCTTTGTTTACCCAGTGAAATTTAATTAATCATTTCACCGGGGCGGTTAAACCCACAGCCTGACAGCCTTCGGCCTGCAATTCTAAAATCTCATACTCTTTACAGGTCGGATGATGACTCCCGTTAAGCACATGCCCGTAATGATCCGACCTCTCGTTTTCACAAATCAGTATAATCGCCTCCACATCACCGGCATGCAAAACCCGCTTGTGCATACACTCGATGCATTTGCTCACAGTTTCGCGTGGCACTCCTCTTTCTATATAGAAGGGACTTGTCATAAAGCTCCTTTCAGTAACGCAAAGCGCTAAGCGCAGAGAGTTTTTGTTTTAGACGCTATGCGCAATGCCCTATGCGCTATGCCCGATAATACGTTCCCATCCCTTTGCTCTGAGCCTTCTGTCTGACCACATTCACCAGGTGAGAAATCTCGCTGTCTGTTAACCAGCGCGGATGGTCTTTCTTAAAAAGCTTAAAACACAGTCCGTACAAGCTTTTCCGCGTGTATCCCATCTCCTCCCACATGGCAAAAATCATGGCAATCTGCGGATCTCCATCCTTTCGGAACTCATAAAAGACATCCTCATCACCCTTTTTCCAGCCCCGGATATTCACCGGTACCGAAGGAGAAAAAAGCTTCATCCCCTGTTTCTGGAAATGCAGTATCAGCTGATGCCGTTCGGCAAGTGTAAGATCCGATAAACCTTCCACGTCATTCCACGGCTTGACCGTGGAATCCAGGCATTTTCCTTGCGCCTTGCGCCCTGAGCCCTGCGCCCGAATCTCATTCATGAGATTCAGCCATGTATCCTTGTTTTGAGCATATGGCAGGCCAGCATCGTGCATCGCCTTATGAATCAGCACATTCTGCCTGTTATATATATCCGACGCTTTTCTTGTTTTTCTCTGTGTCCCCTGCGCTCTCTGTGAGAAACCTGTCTTTTGATTTTCGCTTTTTATCATGATGCAAGCCTCTCCAGGTCAGCCATAACACCACGGACCTTATCCTGCATGTCCGTTAACCTCTTTTTTTCCAGGAGAATGGCGCCGCTGAAAAATTTCTCTCTTATTTTTCTCAAATTGGGTGCAAAAAATTCCGGATCACCGGTCATTTTTTCGAGCAAGGAATCCACAATCTGAGGTGCCAGGTGTTTTTGTTTGCCATCCGGAATAATGTCGCCGGCATCACTTGATATTTCTACAAATTCAAAAGCAAGCTGGCTTACGGCCTCAACAACAGCCGCCTGTTTTCCTCTGGTTGCTTTTACAAGCCCGGTCAAACCGCGTGCCCGGAAGGTCCTGTAAAAAGCCTCAGCCTCTTCTTTATTTTCAGCTATCCAGTAACCGCCGCCAATTCCGGCCTTGCTGAAAACGGGTATATTGTCATGTTTATCAAGGAGATGAGATTGCATTTTTCTTACAATTCGTTTCCATGATTCAAACATTTTTTTATTATTATCCGCCCTGAGATCACATATATCCCCTGTGAAGATCCTGTGAAATTCCACGGCAAGATCCTCCGCGCTTATCTTGTTCCCAGACCCCACATGATCTACCCACAAAATCCCTATAAAAGCGCTTTCAGCGTGACTTAGCTTTTTACTGTGAATCATGGTTTTAGGGTCGTAACCGTAGTCTTCAGCTTTCATGGTTTACCTCCCCAGTCCCGGCTTAGTGTTCTTTACAGAGCCGGACCTGCCGGATAAAGCGGCGGATTTTTCCTGGCGTATACCTTGCAATTTTTTGCAACCCCATGTCGTTACTGGTGTTCCAGGACCCGGATCTTTTACCAATTGCCAGTGTCCTTTTTTAATATTGCGGATATAACCGGCCCTTCCGAAACAACTCAGATAATCAAGCACCGTGCCCCTTGCCGCGCCGGACAATCTCTCTATCTCATCAGTGGAAAAGGATCTATGGGACCTGATCAAATGCCAGACTACCTCCAGCTTGGTCCTTTCCTTTGCTATGCCTCTGTACCGGAATTTATCTGGCTCAATCATCACAATCTCACCAATCCGTTTCAGTCCGCCCAGTGCGCCGCGTATTTGAGCCCGGCTCATATACCGGTCATAATCCGCGTACTGCAGCTCCTGAAGGCAAAATTCTCCAAGTTCCTTTGCCGCCTCCCGGACCAGATCTGTCATAGTCCTGGGTTTCTGATCTCTGACTTCCGGCTTCCGACCTCTGCCTTTCACTCTTTGCTCCATGCGCTATGCCCTATGCCCCACGCAGCCCCAGTTTTATAGCCATCTTCACCATTTCATCTGTAACCTGGTCTTTTCCGTTGGCGATCCAGATCTCCTCCAGTTTGCGCAGGTCCCGTTTAACCAGCCGGTAATCCCCGTCAGAAGATTCCCTGAACATATTCGCCTGCTGGGCAGTGAGGCTGATATCCGCGGCCTGCCTGGCGAAATACAAAATATCCTTCGCACTTATGGCTTCAAACGAAACCGCTCTGAGCGTACGGCTCCAGATACGGCGTTCCCTCTGCATCTTGTGCACAATAAGTTTTTCACCGATCAGGGCAATTGGCACGAACGTCACATCAGCCAGGTCGCGCACCCATTCAAGCAGTGATTCATTCATTTTATCCGTGTCATCAAGCAATACAGGTCTCGGATTGCTGCGCAGCGATTCTTTAATTGCATCAAATGCTGTTTTTCTTCTACCCGGAATAGGGTCCACATTCATCTCAAAGCACAGGTCCTGAAGCATCCACAGTTCTGATTTCCAGCCCTTCATTGCCCTGCAGTATATCCACCCCTCCTGGGCCGCAAAAAACCGTGCGGTTTCAGTTTTTCCCCGGCCCGCCTGACCGTAAAATACCAGTAATACCGGGTCTCCGACCGCGTTTTCAGCCTCTTTCATGGCCGAAATGAAATTCTTGACGTTCTCTGTCTGTACAAATATCTGCCTCATGCTTCTTGTCCCCCATTACTAAAGGTGTTATGGTATTTGGGCATCAAGCCTTCAATTCCCTCTTTGAGGTATTTTTTATGCATTCTCTCGATTACCCTGATATTGCTACCGACAGGCTTATAATTGCCAATTACTGGGCTGAACTTTTCAGGCAATCCGGTAAAATTGATCCGGCACTTGCCAGGACTGTCGGTGTTATTCCATTTACCTGCCCATCCAGGGGCTATATCGTGGATGCTGATAATTCCATCCTTCTTATATTTGATCCGGAGTCTGTTGATCCCGTCAAAGCTGCTTGCTCGATTATTGATGCGAATTTTCCCCTCCATATCTTTATCCTCGAAGATGATCAGATTGTTGACTCATTCGAAATTGAATCATCAAGCAAATAGGTCTCTCTCAAAAACTCGAACCGGCTTTCAAGGGATTTATAAATGCCTGTATTCTCGAAATATCTCATAAAGGTCATGTCATCCAGGTCCAGATCCTCGCCTTTGCATTCACGCTCAAGAAGCACTTCATACCGGTCCGGTTCGCTCAAATACACAGGCTCCTTTTTCTTTGGCTTGATCTCAAGAACCTTCATTTCAGAGGCTTCAGCCTCTATCCGTTCAGCAACCGACCGAGGCAGTTCAGTTTTTTTACTCTTTGCGCCATGCTCTATGCCCTCTGCTTTTTTCTCCGGCATTTCAATCAATTCAGGAGCCATATCTATATAGCTCCGTGCAATCGATTCCGTCCCTTTTTTAAGAGACCGTTTCAGTTTTATGCCTTCCTTCAGGCTTGCCATGTCATCTTTTGTTCCGAGTATCTTTGCCATAGGATGAACCGGCTCAAGAGGAGTTGCCTCACATATCAGCCTTACGCCTGTGAGGTCATATACATACAGCTTTGACAGGTCCTCAAAATCGTATTTTATGGTCACCCTTTCCTTAAGGCCGTACAGCGACTCATCATAGTAATTCCTGCCCATAAAATTTATACCGTTGCGGTCCACCTGTTTGATATCTATGCTCATCATTAAATGCCTGAGTTCTTCCTCATCAATCCCCGGTCCCAGGCCGGTTTCAAGAATATCAATGGGGCATATTCCCTTAAGCCCCCTGTGAGGACGTTTTGAATATTCATTCACCCATCCGGCTATAATATTGTTTGCCTCTTCAATAGTAGGCACCCATCCGCC
>JAFGIC010000031.1 GCA_016929815.1 Deltaproteobacteria bacterium | reverse complement strand
GCTGGCCTTTACCCCGGTCGCTTTTGCGGCGTTATCCAGATAAGACGCAAGCGTGAATCCTTTGCCGCGCCTTGCAATAGCATCTCCCATGTCCTTCGAGCGTTTTTCATAGTCCCTAAGCTCGGCAATCAGGGATGTTATCTGATGAAATTCCTCCTCCTTTTTTATGATATCCTTTTTTAAGAGATCCCTTTTATTAAAAAAAGATACAACAAGGAATATCAGGATAAAGGTCAGGATAACATATGCGGCAATGATTATAATGCGTTTTTCCCTTTTGGCTAATTTAATATTTAACATGGCATCCCTGTTTATTTTATCCTCTGGAGTTCAATCAAGAATTCAACGCCCTGGCCGGCCTTGGCGTCCTCGCCCTTTTCAATCTCCACGTCGTAATAGGGAGATGATTTTAAACCGTTTTCAATGTTCGTTAATGTATTGAATGAATCGGTCTCCCCTGTAATCGTAGCCTTATCGGTTTCTATAGTTATCCTTGTAACGTCTATGTCAAGATCGGCGGGGATACGCTGAGAGATGTCCTTAACAAGATCGATCATCTTCTGTTCACCTGTAGTATTCCCCGATAAAAGGGCTATTGAGCTGTTCATTTCATCTATCTTCTGGGTTATTACGGAAATCCGATTTTTAACCCCTTTCATGTCAGGGAATGACTGGGTGAAAAGGTCTGAGCTTCTTTGTTCAGCTGCCGCATATCTTTTCTTTAAATAATAATAATCAACCCCAAGATCCATGATAAGGAAAATGACGATGATCAGAATCGCGACGCCTGCCTTTTTAAATTCCTTTATTGATTTGAATATATTCTCCTTTACTTCAAATTCACCTTTTCGGAGGTTAAATCCATGGCCCTTTTTAAACTCCCTGACCGCAAGGGAAAGGGCATTGTTCATCAGTGCGGGCTTCCATTGGGCGGTTATGCCGGCATCCATATGGATTTTGTTGTCTTTGCCCAAGTCTATTTTTTCAAAGGCAATGCCTGTCTGACCGGCCAGTGCCTCTGCGACTCCAGGGAGCCGGGAACCGACCCCGGTTAAAAAGGCCTTTTCGGGGCTTATCTTCCTTTTTATCTGCATGGAAAAGGAGTGCAGTGTGTTTTTGATATAGAGGGCCAATGTCCCGGCGACCTTATCAAGCGTCTGCCCTGAAACGGCTTCCGGATCTGAGGGTGATGAGGATATATTTTCACCGGTTAAGGACGCGTTTCTGATCAGGGCCGTTTTCCGCTCAAGGAAAAGCGCGATAGTAACCCTTTTCATGCCGATGTCGATTACAAGCCCGTTATCGGGGGTTTCAGGCATGGATAACAACCTCAGAATCAGAGGCACAGGTTTTATATCAATGATGCCCGGAGATATGCCGAAGCGTTTAAGTGTTTCAAGATGCCCTGAGATAATGTCCTTTTTTGCATATATTGCAAGTATTTCACTCTGCTCCGCGCTTCTAATCACATTGAAGTCGATTACAAGATCCTCAACGGGGAACGGGATGAGGTTTTCTATCTCAAAGGGCAGGGTCTGCTTTATCTTCTTCGGATCTTTAAAAGGCATAACAAGGTTATGATAGGAGATATTGCCGCTATTCAATGAGACAATGTATTCATCGCTCTTAAGATCCATTTTTTCAGAGAGCTCCCTCAGCGCCTCTGCCGGACCTTTCCCCTCGTCGATCATGGCGCTTGCGCATGATAAGACCTGAAAACCTTTGAGCCCGACAGCCACCTGAACAGCTGCTATATAGTCTTCATTTATATCAATACCCAGAATTTTGCCCGGCATGAATGCTCCCGTGATTATAAAATTCAGTATATCCCTGTATATTTTTAATGGCCATGCATATTACAAAAAAATAATCCAAAGTTCAATAAGTTAAAACGTATTCCAGGAAAGCACAGTCAATATTTTCCCGCTCCTTCTTACGACGCCCCTTATGCCTCTGCTGCCGGTGTCCCTTACACCGACGGATGTTATCTCAAAAAATGAGCTTTTTGTCGTGATAAGGGCGGGATCGATATAATCCCCGCTTGTCCCGAGCGCGGTTTTATACCAGTCGGGGCTGCTCAAATCATTGTTTTCATCCCTGCGATAGTCGTCCATCTCCGCTATCAAAGTTTCGTCAAGGTCCTCGGAAAGGGCATGCAGCACTATATCATCGGCGGTATTTATATTTATCTTCCCGTCGCCGTAGGTTGTCAAATAGACGGATATGCCCGGAATCTTTTCCGTTTCATCCTCTGTTCCATAAAACAGTTCGGGTGTCATCCCTTTGACAAGAAGCAGTTCGTAAATAGATTCAAAAGGTGCGTTTCTGCATGAGTAGGGATGTTCAAGTGACTGATAATAGGAATCCTCCGCCCCGAAGCCCGTAACCTCGTCATCCTCATCAATCCAGTCTTTAATTGCATCAAGGATATCCTCGATGTCTTCTTCTTCCAGATCAAAGTCGGACATCTTTAATTTCAGCAGATTTTCCAGGATGGTCTTCTGTTTTTCATTATATTCTCCCTTCTGTTCACCCGTAGTATTAATCAGCCGGTTGATCTGAATCTTTCCCGCAAGATCGGTTGCCTCGATCCGGAACACCCCGTCGTCATCAAAAAGCATAGAGGAATAGAGAGATATTTCATCCTGATTCAATTTTGCCCAGTCGTCCTGCAATGAATCTACCCCGGAGTCGTCCTTTTGCAGGACAGCGAGCACACAATTAAAACCCGATTTCGCAATGGCGCCCAGTTTAATCCTGTCCTCAAAATTAATCATTTCATACAGACCGGTGCGAATGGACTTGTTGAACTGAAGGGTCAGTATCACTATGAGTCCTATAAGCGTGATCGTGAGAATAAGGGCAATGCCCTTTTCATCTTTGAGATTAAGGGCCATATTTTCTCATTGCCATGGGGATTGATATGGATGTAATAAATTTTATCGGCAATTCCGGATCAAATTCATTCCGGAACTCCAGTTCAACGGTCACCATTGACGGCAGTTTGCCCTTTGAGGACCCGGATGAAGAGTCCCAATAATCGGAGTCCTCCCCGTCTTCATCCCAATAAGTATAGTTTAAGGAATTGACATCCTTGCAGAGAATTAATTCCCCTGTCTCTTCATACTCGGATTTGTTTCCAAGTTCCAGATTATCGGATCTGTACAGGATAAAACCATCCTCATCCTCATGTTCCTTTATATAATATTTGATGCGTCCCCTGCCGGCCGATATAGCGTCATTGAAGGGGAGATGCTCTTCAGAGATAAACTCCAGGCTGTCGGCGTTTCTGCCGTACAATTCGGAATCCGTTCCCAGAAACGCATGGGAATAGGTAAGATCGGAATCACCATCTTCATCCGTCCCAGGGATGCAGGCGCAGGCAAGGTCCTCGGAGATCCTGTCTATAGCGATCCTGGCCATCCGATAGACAGATGCGTGGGATTCTGTTATGTCCATGTTGTGAAATGTGCCGATATATGCAGGATATAGCATGGCAGTCAGAGCCGCAAAGAGTGAAATGGCAATAAGTATTTCCAGAAGCGTAAAGCCTTTTATGTCATTCGCCGGTTTCATATTATGGAACAAACCTGTAGAGCCTGATATTATACTGAGACCTTTTCTCTTCACCCCTGTATATGTTCACGTCAACCTGCCGCAGATATTTTGTGAAATCTTCCAGTTCCATATATTCCGACAGGCTGTCAGGCAATGAGATGTCCTGAACAATAGTCTCCCATGAATAATCCGCAAAATCATCTCCGAAGTCGCCGTTATCGGAATTAAGTTTATCCGTTTTCTCCAACTCGATCTCAGATATCTTTTTCTGCGCCAGAAGTGCGGCTGTTGTCTTGAATTTTATCTCGTCCTGAAGGGAAACGCTTTGAGATTGAGATATAAGCAATGAGACCAGGACAACTGCGACTATCGCAAGGGATACCATCACCTCAAGCAGTGTGAAACCGTTTTTTTTCTTACATCTCCGCATCATCGACCTCTATATACTCTTCAACCACTCCGGCATCCCCTAGAAAAGGCCTTAAGATAAAACTGAGTCTTCTCCCGTCCCTGGAGGAGAGATGTATAACGGCAGGCGTAATATACCCTTCTCTGCTGAAAGATATGGACACCTCCTCCGACGTATAGATCTTTCCGTCCTTAAAACATATGTCCGTCACCTCGACATCGGAGGGGAGAGAAAAGGAGAGGGCCTCGGCAATATTGCGCTCTTCATCTGTAATCCAGGCCAAGTCGGCCCAGAATCTTTTTGTCTCAAAATTGAATTTCAAAAAACATTCACGGTTATCCTTTACTGCCTGATGCCGTATTTCATTGACCGTGGATGTAAGCACCATGGCCGTATTCTTAAGGGTGTCGCTGAGCGCTGCGTCACGGATCTGGGGCAGGACCAGCGATACGATCAGCCCAATAAGGAAGAGTACCACGGACAATTCTATAAGGGTAAATCCTCCCGGGTTGTAAAGGGCTTTCCGGGCGCAATCTTTATTCATCGATCTCCCAGCTGTTGATATCCTTGTTGGCGATATCATCTCCCCCCGGCGCGTTATCAGCGCCGTAGGAAGTCAGGTCATAACCTGCATGAAGTCCCGGCGAAACATATATGTACTCATATCCCCAGGGGTCCTTCGGTATCTGTTTCTTGCTCAGATATCCGTCTTCACGCCATTTTTTAGGCTGGGTCCCGACCGTCGGGTATTCAATAAGGGCGCGAAGGCCCTGTTCCGTTGAGGGAAAGACGCCGTTATCCACCTTATAGAGCGTCAGGGCCGACCCAAAATTTTCAATCTGCACCCTGGCTGCCGTGTGTTTTGCTTCGTCGGACTGGCCCACCAGGTTCAATGCGACGAAACCGACAAGCATCCCGATAATGACGATTACTATCATTATCTCTATAAGTGTGAAGCCTTTCTCATCTGATCTGTATTTCATTAAATCTATCCTCCTGTTCGAAATTTATCTTATAATCCTGCTCATCTGTGTAATGGGAAGCACGATTGAAAAAGCTATAAAACCCACTGTCCCTGCCATGATCAGTATCATAATCGGTTCAAGCATTGATGTCAGCATGTTTGCCTGAGACTCGACCTCCCTCTCATAGATATCGGCGATCTTATTGAGCATCTTTTCCAGCTCGCCGCTGTGCTCGCCCACACCTATCATCTGTATGACCACCGGAGGGATCCATTTGCTTCTGGAAAGGGGAACGGCCAGTGATTTGCCTGCCTGGATCTCTTCCATTGCATTGTCGATAACATCGGCAAAGAGACTGTTGTTAACGATATTTCTGACAATCTGGAGGGCCGACAACAAAGGGACGCCGCTCTGGGAAAGACTCCCGAGGGTCCTGCCGAACCTGGCCATTGCCAGTTTTATGTTGATAGGTCCCATTACGGGCGAATTGAACTTGACTTTATCCCATATCCTGCGGCCTCTGGCTGTTCTGATGAACTGCTTGACCGCATAGCTGACAGCTATGACGACAAGCATTATGACCCACCAGTAGAATTTTATTATCTCGCTTGCCTTCATAACCAACAAGGTTGGAAGGGGCAGGCTTGCATCCATCTGATTGAATACATCTACAAACTTCGGCACCACAAAGGTGACGAGCAGCATCAGCGCAAGTATGCCTATTATCAGCATGATAACCGGATAGGCCATGGCCGCCCTGATGCGGCCCTTTAATGCCTCCTGGCTTTCACTGAAATCCGCCAGCCTTTCAAGGACAACGTCAAGGGAGCCCGAGGCCTC
>JAFGIC010000241.1 GCA_016929815.1 Deltaproteobacteria bacterium | reverse complement strand
CGCTGTCCGCCGGTCCCTTGTAAAATCCAGGTTCAGCCATCTGAGCATAGATGGCCTTCTGCTCCTGTTCCAGATTTTCAATAATGGCAGGAAGGCCTTCCAGTTCACCTTTTTCCTTGAATGTTAGCCTTCGCGGCTTGTCCTTTTTATCTTCACGGGCAATTGCGGCGGATTTTCTCGCGGGACGTTCAATCTGTTCCTCAACAGGCGCAGGCCGCTGGGAAAGCCAATCATCATAACCGCCGGGATATTCATTAACAACGCCGTTCCCTTCAAAGACAAGTGTGCTCGTAACAACGTTATTTAGAAACTCCCTGTCGTGGCTGACTAAAAGTATGGTGCCGGAGTAATTGATGAGCCTGTCCTCAAGCAATTCAAGTGTCTCCATGTCAAGGTCGTTTGTGGGTTCGTCAAGGACAAGGACGTTGGAGGGCCTGGTAAAAAGCCTTGCCAGGAGAAGCCTGTTCCTTTCCCCGCCTGACAGCACGCGCACCGGACTCCTCGCCCTGTCCGGCGAGAACAGGAAGTCCTTCAGGTAACCGATAACGTGGCAGCGGCTGCCGTTTATGTCTATGAAGTCTTTGCCTTCAGCTATATTCTCCTGTACAGACATGTCCTCATTCAACTGCTCACGCAGCTGATCGAAATAGACAATCTCCATCCTCGTCCCCATTCTCACCCGGCCTTTATCCGGTACAATCCGGCCCAGCAGTATCCCCAGGAGGGTGGACTTTCCTATACCGTTTGGGCCTATGATCCCTATCCTGTCCCCCCTTATAATCCTTGTGGAGAGGTTGTTTATCAGGGTCGCACCATTATATCCGTGACGGATCCCTTCAGCATCGATCACGACCTTTCCCGTCGCGTCCGACTCCTGTATGATGATCCGCGCCGCGCCCAGCTGTTTGCGCCAACCCTGCTGTTCCTCACGCATCTTCAAAAGGGCCCGCACCCTGCCCTCATTCCTGGTACGCCGGGCCTTCACCCCTTTCCTAATCCATTGCTCCTCCCTTGCCAGTTTTTTCATAAACAGGTCCTTCTGCGACTGTTCCGCCTCAAGCGCCGCCTCTCTGCGCTCAAGGAACGCACTGTAACCGCATGCCCAGCTAAAAAGTCTGCCCCTGTCAATCTCAACAATCCTGGTGGCCAGCCTCTGGAGAAACCTCCTGTCATGCGTTACAAAGATTATGGTCCCCCTGTATTTCAGGAGATAGTCCTCCATCCAGGTGATGGATCCTATGTCCAGGTGATTGGTCGGCTCATCAAGGAGCAGGATATCAGGTTCTGCAACAAGTGCCCGGGCAAAAAGCACCCTCCTCTTGAATCCCACGGAAAGGGTCTCAAAGGAGATGTCCGGATCAATGGAAAGCCTTGTCAGAATTGTCTCGATCTGTCGGTTGGTCTGCCAGCCCTTTTCCCTTTCGATCCTGTCATGAAGGCTGTCCATACGCCTGAGTATGGCCCCATCCGCATCATGCTTAAGCGCGGCCGCCAGATGGTGGTACTCCTCCAGCATGGCCCCGATTCCGGAAAGCCCCCCTGCAACCACATCAAAGACAGTACCGCTGATACCTGGGGGCAGGTCCTGGTCCAGGCCAGTTATTGAGATACCCTTCTGGGAGGTTATCAGGCCTCCGTCAGGTTCAATGACGCCGCCTATCAGCCTGAGGATGGTCGTTTTTCCCTCGCCATTGCGGCCGAGCAGGCAGATCCTTTCGCCCTTCTCCACCTGCATATTCATATTTTCCAGGAGAGGAAGCCCGCCGAAACTGATAGACACGTCCTGTAAACTTAAAATCGCCATGAGTATTATTATATCCTTTTGAAAGACCTGATTAAGGCATCATCTTATATTATTAATGCATTATGAAATGCAAATTAAAATACTTTACAACCTGCTTATGACTTGTGTATGAATGGCAGCAACATAAATCAATGACTTTTTTATGATTCCACTGTGGAAATAAAGCAACAGGATAAAAATGAAAATATTAAAAACAGATAAGATATTAATTGCATGGATAATTATTGTATTGTTCCTGGTTTCCTGGCCGTTCCCTGATATTCAGGAGGTCACACCATTTGATTATTCGGACAAGCTCGTTCATATGATCCTTTTCGGCGTCTTCACATTTCTTTTAAATAAATCACTTTTGTCAAAGGGTCTCGGACTTAAGCCCTCCTCTGTCGCGGCATTTATCGGTGGCTCGGCATATGCCGGACTTGCGGAGATAATCCAGATTGTTGCCCCGGGAAGGAGCTGTTCCATCTTTGATTTTTACGCGGGTGCAATAGGATCCGTTATTGCCTTGATAATAATCTATATCATAAAGGCACGGCAGGGGGCAGGCGACCGAAATGACAAAAAAGGTATTATACAAAGGGACCGAGACTAAGAGATTGTGGCTTTGAAAACAGTGTTAATTATTTCAGAACTTTAAAAAGCACTTGATATTTATTTATAAATAGGCCAAAATGTGTGAAATGCGAATCAAGGGGACGCGAATCATGCATATTGACAAAGACCTCTTTGTGAAAATTGTTGATAGCCTCCACGACGGCTTATACATAGTAGATCGAGACAGAAAGATCAGCTATTGGAACAGGGCCGCTGAACAGATATCCGGCTTCAAGGCTGATGAAGTTGTCGGGTTACACTGCTCAGACAATATCCTCACACATGTTGACAGTGAAGGGAAACAGTTGTGCCTGGACGGATGTCCCCTGGAAAAGGTCATTCAGGACGGCAAGCCGCGCGAAGTCGAGATTTACATGCACCATAAGGACGGCCACAGGGTGCCTGTCTCCGTCAGGGTCAGCAGCCTCACTGACCATACCGGAAAGATCATAGGCGGGATTGAACTCTTCACCGACATAAGCAACCAGAACGCCAATTCCTTAAGGGTAAAAGAGCTGGAAAAGCTCGCCCTCCTTGACCCTCTCACACAGCTGGCAAACAGAAGTTATATGGATAAGATGATACAGATACGCCTTGAAGAGAAAAAACGCCTGAAGGTCCCCTTCGGCCTCTTCTTCATAGACATAGACTTTTTCAAGAATATCAATGATGAATATGGTCATGATGCAGGAGACAGGGTACTGAGATATATTGCCAGGACATTCGCGGTCCATTCAAGGCCCTTTGACGTCTATGGCCGCTGGGGAGGGGAGGAGTTTGTAGGTATCATTAGAAACATTACTGTTCAGGACCTTGAGGCATTCGGGAACAGGCTCCGAATGCTCATTGAAAGATCCTACATCTCCAATGAAGGGAATAGACTGCACGTCACTGTTTCCATCGGCGCCACCATGGTTAAAGATGACGATATCGTTGAAACCTTGATAAAAAGGGCAGACACCCTCATGTATGAGAGCAAGAAGGCTGGAAGGAACCGATTGACCCTGGGCTGAAAAGCCTAAATCAGGACCTTGCGGTACGTGACCTTGCCGTCGCCCGGACCATAGAAATCCTTGAGGATCGATTCCGCGGTATAGCCGCACCTCTCATAAAAGGCCCTTGTGCCGTCATAGAGGGGCCGCTGGGATGTCTCGACATAAATCCTCTCTCCCCTTGCCGCCCTTATCAACCGCTCCGTCTCATCCACAAGCATTTTCCCCAGGCCCTTTCCCTGAAAATCCGGATTAACTGCGATCCAGTAAAAGTCAAAGCTTGAGGCGGTGCATGCAATTGGGCCGTAAGATGTATATCCTATCACACGCCCGCCCTGTTCCGCGAAAATAAAATAATAACCGCTTGCATCGCCCTTGGAAAGCCGCTCCAGTACAAGTTCTTCCGCCACATCCACCTCATAGGGGTAGAAGAATCCTGTCGATTCCGTAAGCCTGCGGATGGCCTCGGCATCCTGTGGCGTTGCCTCATAGCGCAATCTAATGTCCTGAAAGGATGCCTTCTCTTTTCCGGTGATCTTGGTCTCGATGTTTAGATCCTCCTTCACTGAGGCGCCCTGCGGACCGCGGATATGCGCCTCGCTTATTATCCTTTCTATCATACCGGCATAGTTGAGCCCGGATTGAAGGGCCGCCGCGGCAAATCCCGCGTCAGGGTTCAGGCAGGGATTGCAATTGGCCTCCAGTATCCATGGCCGCCCCGACTCATCCACCCTGAAATCCACCCTGG
>JAFGIC010000240.1 GCA_016929815.1 Deltaproteobacteria bacterium | reverse complement strand
TTGGTCATAAGCCTCATCTTCCTGACTCCCAGGGATGCCAGTATCTGGGCGCCTACCCCATAGTCTCTGAGGTCCGCGTCAAATCCCAGGTCGTTGTTTGCCTCAACAGTGTCGCGGCCCTTATCCTGAAGGGCGTATGCCTTCAGTTTGTTGGCAAGGCCGATGCCCCTTCCCTCCTGCTGGAGATAGAGCAGCACCCCTAGTCCTTCCTTCTGGATCATCTCCAATGCCTTTTCAAGCTGCGTTCCGCAGTCGCATCTGTATGAACCGAAGACATCACCTGTCAGGCATTGCGAATGAACCCTTACAAGGATGTCCTTTTCCGGATCAATCTCTCCCTTTACAAGGGCCAGGTGTTCATAATCGTCTATGTCGTTGACAAACGCAAATGCCTTGAATACGCCGTGGGGTGTGGGAAGGGTTGTCTCCGCAACCTGATGTACAAAAGATTCGTTTCTCATCCTGTATTCGATTATATCTGCAATAGAGGCTATTTTCAGTCCATGGGTCTCCGCAAACTTAACCAGGTCAGGCATGCGCGCCATTGTGCCGTCGTCCTTCATTATCTCGCATATGACCCCTGCCGGCTTAAGGCCTGCAATACGGGCCAGATCAACAGATCCTTCGGTCTGTCCGGTCCGGAAAAGAACCCCGCCCCTCCTGGCCCTCAAAGGAAACACGTGCCCGGGCTGAACAAGGTCATCGGGTTTTGCATCATCCGCCACGGCAACAGATATCGTATGCGCTCGGTCCGCCGCTGATATCCCCGTAGTTACCCCTTCGCGCGCCTCTATTGACACCGTAAAGGCGGTCTTGAAGGCCGACCGGTTATCCTGCACCATTAAGGGGAGTTTCAGTTTTTCGACCAGATCAGGGGCAAGGGACAGACAGATCAGTCCCCTCCCATACTTGGCCATAAAATTTATAGCCTCCGGCGTAACCTTTTCCGCGGCAATCGTAAGATCACCCTCGTTCTCTCTATCTTCATCATCAACAAGGATTATCATCTTGCCCTGTTGAAGGTCTTCCAATACATCTTCAATTCTTGATAAGCTCATTTTATCCCTTCACCGAATCCGAAAGCCTCCAGCATCTTCATGTCTATGCCTGAAGACGCCTTGTCTTTCATAATAAGTTTTTCGATATATTTCGCTATTATATCGGTTTCAATGTTAAGAAGGTCACCCGTCTTCTTCTTAAGCAGGGTGGTCTTCGCCGCTGTCTCGGGTATAATATTAACCTCAAAAAAAATATCTTCGCAACGGTTTATTGTAAGACTTATCCCGTCCAAGGCAATGGATCCCTTTTCAATCGTATATTTTGAAAGCGTCCTGTCGATCTCAACCCTTATCAGCCAGGATCGCTGCACCTGCGACATATGAATTATCTTCCCGATCCCGTCAACGTGCCCGGATACGATATGACCGCCCAGGCGATCGGTCAGACGCAACGCCCTCTCAAGATTCACCTCGTCGCCGTGTCTTATCGATCCGAGGGTGCTTCTGGATAAGGACTCTGCAGATACGAATACGCTGAAAAAACCGGCCTGGATGGCTGTCGCCGTAAGACAGACACCGTTTACCGATATGCTGTCCCCGACATGGCAGTCAGTCATGTCAAAGTAGGGTGAGATTGAAAGGTTCATATCTCTCCCTGCCCGATCGGCAGCCTTAACCTTTCCTATGCCTTCTATCAACCCGGTAAACATATATACCCGCAATGCCCCCCGATGTAAATACCTGATTTTTTAAGTCCGGTCTAAAGTTTTTTTACCTTGAGCCCTGCTCCTTGTGCCCTGCGTCTTTGGTTCATATTCCGGATAACCCGTAATAAGTATATCCTCCCCGAATCTCTTTACAGCTGTATCTCTCAGACTGATAGATTGATCCATCCGCTCGGGTCCCTTCCCCCTTGCCATGGGGATGCCGTCGTCTCCTCCCAGGATCTTCGGGGCCTTAAATATATGGAATTTGTCGATCAGTTTTTCTTTTATCATAGAACCCATGACTCCAGCCCCGCCTTCCAATAGAAGGGACGTAATCGACCTCTTCCCGAGGATATCCATGAGGGCATTCAGGTCTATCCTCCCGTCCTTTATCGGGCATATCACCATTGAAACACCCGGCCTGTCAATATCTTTCAACAACGCCGGGGTCGCACCTTCACCTGTTGCCAGGATAGTCTCCGCATCGGAATTATGGTTAAGCACCTTTGCATTATGAGGTATTCTCAAGTGAGTATCAACAATAATCCTGACCGGATCCCTTCCTCTCCGATTCTTCGGCCTTGCGGTCAGGCTGGGATCATCTGAGATAATCGTTCCCACACCCGTCATTATGGCATCAGATGCGTCTCTCAGACGATGGACAAAATCACGTGATCTCTCGTTGGTAATCCATTTTGAATGCCCGGTTGAAGCTGCGGACCACCCGTCAAGGGTAAGGGCGGACTTGGCGATTACAAAAGGCCGTCCCGTAGTGATGAATTTGATAAAAATTTCATTAAGACTCCTGCATTCTGCCTCCAGGACGCCCGACACAACATTAACGCCATTATGTCTTAAAAACCCGATGCCCCCTCCCTTTACCTTCGGATTGGGATCGGGCATGCCGACAACCACGTTCCTGATACCGCTCCTGATGATGGCCTCTGTACAGGGTGGCGTCCTCCCGTAATGGTTGCACGGTTCCAGTGTCACATATAGGATGTCATCCGCCTCTCCCTTCCCTCCGATCATGGAAAGGGCCTCAATCTCTGCGTGGTTTTGACCCGCCTTTTTGTGATACCCGGACGCTATAACACGGCCGTTCCTCACAATAACAGCGCCTACGACGGGATTCGGCGATGTCCGGCCAAGGCCCTTTACGGCAAGTCGGATTGCCTCTTTCATGAATTTAACATCGTTCCGGTCCAAAACTTTGTATCCTGTTTAATTTGATAGGATAATAAAAGGAGATAAAATCTTCCATGAGGAGGGATAAAGATGGGTCTCACAGGTCTGTCGGCAAACCTTATTTCTTTTCAAGTTCTTTTCTTGTCTTAAGAATATCTTCAAGCTCCGACATGAATTCATTAATATCCTTGAACTGTCTGTAAACTGAGGCAAAACGCACATAGGCCACCTCATCCCAGTCCTTGAGACTCTGTATGACCCTTTCACCTATCTCCTTGCTGTCTATCTCCTTTTTACCGAGTTCCTGCAGATATACCTCAAGGGAATCTACGAACTCTTCAATCCGGGTCATGCTCACGGGCCTTTTCTGGCAGGACTTTTTAATGCCTTCAATAATCTTGTCGCGGTTAAAAGGCTCCCGCCGCCCGTCCTTCTTCACGACCATGGGAAGCAGCTCGTCCAGCCTCTCGTAAGTGGTAAACCGTCTTCCACAATTAAGGCATTCCCTTCTCCTTCGAATGGTCCTCCCATCCTTGCTCAGGCGTGAATCAATAACCTTATTATCGAGGGTTCCGCAGTAGGGACATTTCATGGTTTTAACCTCTCTACTTCAATACCGGCTTCAGCAAGCATCTGGTCCGATAAAGGGTCGTCATATTCATCCTCATAATATATCTTTACAATACCCGCATTTATTAACATTTTAGAACATATCACACACGGTTTATTAGTACAATAGAGAATTGCACCCTTTATGGATATGCCGTGACGGGCCGCCTGGATGATGGCGTTTTGCTCGGCGTGGAGCCCCCTGCATAGTTCATGACGCTCTCCGGAGGGGATCGATAAATTAGCCCTGATGCATCCCACTTCTTCACAATGCTTGATACCTGTCGGAGCGCCGTTATAACCGGTGGCCAGGATCCTCTTATCCTTTACCAGGATAGCCCCGACATGCCGTCTCAGACAGGTGGACCTGCTTGCGACCAGCTTTGTTATAGACATGAAATATTCATGCCAGGAAGGTCTCTGCAATTACTAATGCCTCCTAATGAATAAAATCATAAATAGGAAATCTACTACACAGCTCTTTAACCGCGGACCTCGTATTATTTATGATATTCTCATCGCTTATGTTTTCCAGCACCCTATTTATAAGCCCGGCTATCAGCTTCATCTCCTGTTCCTTCATGCCCCTGGTTGAAAGGGCAGGGGTGCCTATCCTGAGCCCGCTTGTTACCTGTGGATTATTTTTGTCAAAGGGGACGGTATTTTTATTTACATAGATGCCGGCCATACCAAGCGCTATTTCCGCCTCAAGCCCGGTTATGCCCTTTGAAGTCAGGTCTATCAGGATCAGATGGTTATCGGTTCCCCCTGAGACAAGGTTGTATCCGAATCCCATCATCTCATCGGCAAGGATCTTTGCGTTAATGATAACCTGTTCCTGGTATTCCCTGAAATCAGGCTGGAGAGCCTCCTGAAAGCACACGGCCTTTGCGGCAATCACATGCATCAGCGGCCCACCCTGGATGCCGGGGAATATACCTTTATCAATTGCCTTTGCATGTTCTGCACCGGATAAAATGAGCCCCCCCCTCGGTCCCCTGAGCGTCTTATGGGTTGTGGAGGTAATCAGGTCGGCCATGCCCACAGGAGTGGGATGCAGGCCCACGGCAACAAGGCCGGCGATATGGGCTATATCGGCCATAAGGTAAGCGCCGGCCTCACGGGCAATGTCCCTGAATCCTTTAAAATCTATCTTTCTGGGATAGGCGCTTGCCCCCACAACAATCATCCTGGGCATATGTTTTTTAGCGAGATCACGCACCTGGTCAAGGTCAATCGTCTGCGTTGAAGGATTCAGTCCATAGGATACTGACCTGAAAAGTTTCCCCGAAAAGCTTGCCTTGCTCCCATGGGTAAGATGACCTCCATGAGTCAGGTCCATGCCGAGTATTACATCCCCGGGATGAAGAAGGGACATGTAAACCGCCATATTGGCCTGGGAACCGGAATGAGGCTGTACATTTACGTAATCGACATTGAAAAGCCTTTTTGCCCTTCCGATAGCCAGAGCCTCGACAAGGTCCACATACTCGCACCCGCCGTAATATCTCTTTGACGGATATCCCTCGGCGTACTTGTTTGTCATTATATTTGCCTGCGCCTCAAGAACGGCTCGTGAAGCATAGTTTTCTGAGGCTATCATTACAAGACAGTCTCTCTCCCGTTCTATCTCCTTCCGGATGGCAGAGGCCACCTCGGGATCCACCTTGCTTAACTCCTTATCTTGCCTCAAAACAATCTCCTTAACAATCGATCATATCAATTCGTCTTTTGTGTCTTGCGCCCTCAAATTCCGTATTGAGAAATATCTCGACCATTTCCATGGCCAATCCTGCCCCGGTTACCCGGCCGCCCATTACAAGTATATTGGCATCATTATGCTGTCTGGAAAGCCTGGCTGTATAGAGATCATGGCATAAGGCCGCCCTGATGCCTTTGAAGCGGTTGGCGGTTATGGACATACCTATGCCTGAACCGCAGATCAAAATACCCTTTTCATATTCCCCGCTTAAAATCGCGAGGGAGACCTTTTTGGCAATATCAGGGTAATCCGCAGACTTTTTGTCATAAACGCCCTGGTCAAAGACATTGTAAGCAGTATCCTTTAAAAGGAAAAGCCTGCATTCCTCTTTCAAGTCAAAACCGCCGTGATCCGAGCCTACAATAATATTTCTCATAGGATTATAATTTAAACTCCCTGAAAAGCAGTGAAGCGTTTGTTCCGCCGAACCCGAAGGAATTGGACATGGCAACCCTGACATTCGCCTTCCTGGCATTATTGGGGACATAATCCAGGTCGCATTCCGGATCGGGGGTCTCATAATTAATGGTAGGCGGTATTATGCCGTGCTTTATGGTCAAAAGGGAATATATCGCCTCGACTCCGCCTGTCCCTCCAAGCAGATGGCCGGTCATGGATTTTGTGGAACTGATGGCCAGTTTACGGACATGTTCACCAAAAAGGGACTTTATGGCTATAGTCTCCGAAAGGTCATTCAGCTTCGTGGAGGTGCCGTGGGCATTGATATAATCCACATCCTCCGGCTTGAGACCGGCGTTTTTTATGGCCATTGACATGCAGTTTATCGCACCGTCGCCGTCAGGCGATGGTGCGGACATATGATAGGCGTCGCCGGACAAGCCGTAACCGGCAATCTCTCCGTATATCTTCGCGCCCCTCTCAAGGGCCCGGCTCATCTCTTCCAGGATCAGTATCCCCGATCCCTCCCCTATAATAAAACCGTCCCTCTCCATCTCAAAGGGCCGTGACGCCTTTTCGGGCTCGTCGTTCCTTGTCGAAAGTGCCCTCATGGAGCAGAACCCTCCCAGCGCAAGGGGGGTGATGACAGCCTCCGAGCCTCCTGTTATCATGGCATCTGCATATCCCTCCTGCACCATGCGAAACGCCTCTCCAACGGCGTGCGTACTTGCCGCGCAGGCCGTCTCGATTGAGGTATTGGGCCCTTTTGCGCCGAATTCAATGGCAATCTGCCCCGGAAGCATATTGGCAATTATACCCGGGATAAAAAAAGGACTTATGCGCCCCGGACCCTTTTCCAGCATCACTTTATGAAAATGTTCTATCATCGACAGGCCTCCGAGTCCCGAACCGGTGATGCATCCTATCCTGTTGCAGTTCCCCGAATCAATCCTGAGACCGGAATCCTCCATGGCCATCCTTGCGGAGGCCACACCGAAATGGATAAAGATGTCAAATCTCCTTACCTGCTGCTTGTCCATGAAGTCTTCCGACCTGAAATCCTTGACCTCACCCGCGATCCGGCTGGGGAAGGGTGAGGCGTCAAACCTGGTTATCGGCCCCAGGCCGGACTTCCCGGCACAGATGGCCTCCCAGTTTTTCTCCACTCCGGTGCCCAGAGGAGTTACCATTCCCAGACCTGTAACTACAACCCTCCTCTTCATATTACAATGCTCCTTTTACTGCCTTAAATCGATAATATCCGTTCGGACAATATCAAGAATTCAAGGCCTTTTTAATATAATCAACGGCATCCTGCACCGTTGAAATCTTTTCGGCGTCTTCATCAGGTATGGAAATGTTGAATTCCTCCTCCATAGCCATAATCAACTCAACCTGATCAAGTGAGTCGGCGCCGAGATCGTCAACAAATGAAGCGGACGGCGTTATATCAGCCTCAGAAACATCCAGCTGTTCCGCGATAATCTTCTTAACCTTTTCTAGAATTTCAGACATAAATTAACTCCTCCTTTAAATGCAATTTTATTAAATTCAATCTATTACATGAACATTCCGCCGTTTACATGTATAACCTGTCCGGTTATGTACCTGGCAGAATCAGAGCACAGCCAATAAACGGCTCCGGCTACATCCTCCGTACTGCCCAACCTACCCAGGGGAATCTGGCTCATAAATGACTTTTTAACCTCTTCAGGAAGCGCATCCGTCATCTCAGTTGCGATATAACCCGGCGCAACGGCATTAACGGTGATATTTCTGGAGGCCATCTCCCTGGCAATGGACTTTGTAAATCCCATAATCCCCGCCTTTGAAGCGGAATAATTGACCTGGCTTGCGTTGCCGATCTGACCTACTACAGAGGAAATATTGACTATTGCGCCGTACCTTTGTTTCATCATAGGTTTCAACACGGCCTGGGTGCAATTGAACACGCTCTTCAAATTTACATCAAGCACTAGATCCCAGTCTTTTTCAGACATCCTGAGGAGCAGGTTATCTCTTGTAATGCCGGCATTGTTAATAAGCACGTCAATCTTACCATGTCTTGATATCACATCCTTAAACAGGGCCGCTACATCATCCCTGGATGACACGTCAATCTTATGACCCTCCGCCCCTGCGCCCATCTCCTGAATCATTTTTACGGTCTCTTCCACAGCAGATTCATCAGGGTCATAATGAACAATGATTATCTTTGCCTTTTCCCCGGCAAACTGGAGCGCAATAGCCCTCCCTATGCCTCTTGATCCTCCTGTTATAATAACTACACGTCCCGAATGATCCATATTTACCTCAAATTGTTTTTCTTTCAACCTCTACTCAATCTTTTATCGAGTCAATATCAGGCATGAAACTTGACCATCTGCTCGCATAGCCGATCCTGGACATGATTTTCAACGAATGTGACAGCCATCATGACCGCATTTCTGATAGCCCTTGCTGAAGACCTTCCGTGACAGACAATGCCGACTCCTTTTATTCCAAGTATCGGGGCGCCGCCCCATTCCGCGTAATCAAGGGATCTTTCAAATCTACGGAAAAAACTTCTGCCGATAATTGCAGCAGCCCTTCCTGGAATTGAAGTCTTTATTTCCCTTTTAAGCTTAATGCTTATGCTCTCAGCGATACCTTCGGCCATCTTCAGCACTATATTTCCTATCAATCCGTCGCAAAGCACTATTTGGGACTCCCCCGAAAGAATGTCGCCACCCTCAACATTTCCTATAAAATGGAGACCGCTATCCCTTAAAAGATTATATGCCGACCTGATCTGTTCGTTGCCCTTGCCCTCTTCGCGACCTATATTAAGCAGGCCTACTGTGGGCGCCTGCATCCCCAGGTATGACAAGGCAAAGGCATTTGCCATAACACCGAACTGCAGAAGATGAACAGGCCTGCAATCGACGTTTCCGCCTACATCAATAATAATAACAGATCCCTTTTCTCCGGGCATTATGCAGGCAATAGCCGGCCTTTCAACGCCTTCTATCTTGCCCAGTTTCAGAATGCCCGCCGCCATGGTAGCGCCTGAATTGCCTGCGCTCACCACAGCATCGACTTTCCCTGTTTTAAGGAGATCAAAGGCCTTCATTATGGAAGAGCCCCTTTTATTCCGAAGCGCCTTCAATGGCGCTTCACCCATTAAAACAGCCTCATCACAGTGGTGGATACTTACATTGCCGGGGACCCTGCGTCCTTTTAAAGCTGCGGATATGGCCTTTTCATCTCCTACAAGGGCAATATCAATGCCCGTCTCAATAGAGGCCTGAAGGGCGCCCTGAACTACCACATCAGGAGCATTATCCCCTCCCATGGCGTCCACGGCAACAAGCATATCATGCCTCTTCTTTTTGAATTACTTTTCTCCCCCTGTATGAACCGCAGCTGGGACATACATGATGGCTTAAGACCGGTTCATGACACTGAGGGCATCTGGAAACATTCGGCATTTTCACATTGTCATGAGTCCGCCTCATGTCACGTTTTGATTTTGATGTTCGTTTCTTTGGTACAGCCATATCTAACCTCTATTTTCTTTTTAAAGATTATTCTTTATTTTCTGCATTGACATCTTTGAATATTCAGATCCGCGCCGCAGACAGGACACAGACCCTTACAATCTTCTCTGCAAAGGGATTTTATCGGCAGTGATAAGTATAACTGTTCCCTGAATACATCATCCAGTTCTATCCCTTCTCCGTTTATAAACCCTGTTTCCATGTCTTCTTCAAGCAGTTCTATCTCCGCCTTATTTGCATATCGTGACGGCTGGGCAAAAAACAGCCTGAAATCTGTTTTTATTTTATGGTCAAAGGGTTTCAGACACCTGTCGCATCTGACCCTGACAGCGCCTTCCATATCACCTTCCAAGACATATTTATCACCTGCCTTGTAAATATCCACCCTCGCTCTTATCGGGGCGCTGATGCCTGAGATCTGTCCATCCGGGTCATCGGATTTCCACCAGCCCTTTTCAAGACATAATTCTAAATGCTTGGGGTTATCCTGTGGGATTGATTTCAGATCAATAATCATGTATCAGGCACCCGTGTATAATTAGTCGCGCCGTTAATCAGAAGGAATTGTTGTAAAATCCCACTGATAGAGGGTACGCCGGCATCTGAATATCCAATGCTTTCGGCAGCTCGGGCATTAACCCCTGGATTGCCGACTAGTGCTCATCCGAAAACACCTGTTTTTGGATTCAAGCTATCAGCCTTCAGCGCTCAGTTTTCAGCAAAAGCTTTTTAATTCAATCTGTTAGCTAACTACTGATCGCTGACTGCTGAAAGCTCCATCCATTAATGCCCTGTTTATGGATGGACATCGACTAAAGATAAATGTTGGAGTATATATTACATTGATTTTTTGTCAAGAAAATTAAATATCACATAGATTCAAGGGGTTACGGATAATCATCTGATATCTACCCGTATTCAGTAATTGATCAATTCCCTTGTATAGACAATAGGGATTTATTGGAATGAATTATTGAAATTTATCGGTTTTATTGCCTTTGCCATATAAGGGCATTTGATGCCCTTATATGGATGGGGTTAAAATGCATTTAAGTAAAACATGTGTCATTATTCGGGTGCATTAAACAGGGTGTCGTTAACGATTTTCTCAGCCAGTTTTGTGGAATCAACAAAATACTCGTCACTTTTTATCTTCATTCTCAGGCTCTCTATCTTTTCCGCCCTTTCAACAGGCGCCACTTCCATCTTTTCTGCCGCATTGCTGTACTCAACAGATGCATTAGACAATTCTACCCTCTCGGCGGCCTGGGATGTTTTTTCTGCCGCAGACTTGGTAGTATTTCCCTCGTCTTTTTGTCTGTTTGCAGCTGTCTCCGTGTTTGCCATCTTGCTTATATTATGCGTTAAGTCATTGATTTTCATATCTTTACCCTTTTATTTTAAAATTAAGGTAGAATCCATTCTTATTATTTTGTTATCTCACTATAATCATTCTTGGTAATCTGCATTACAATCTTATCGGATATCCTGGTAAGCACTTCCTTATTTCTTGCCTCATCGGAAATACTGACAGAATCAGGTGATTGTTTTTGTTCGTTACCAATTTCCTGATGGATCATAGTCTTCTTTCTAAGATCATTTCCATAAACCCTCAGGACATTTCTTATCTGATAAGTACTGATCAATTCAGATTGCCTCCACTTTTTCTATCGGCAGGCTATAAACAGCACTTTAATCTTTTTTTTATTTTTATAGCGGTCATCTGCCGGAATTTACCACTCTGCGGGGTCTCTCAATTCCCTGCTTCTTTATCTTTTCAACCAGAGTGGTGCGATTCATGTTCAGTATCTTGGCCGCCCGGTTTTTCACCCAGTCGGCCTTTTCAAGCGCCCTGACAATAAGCAGCCGCTCATATTCATTTATTGCATTATTAAGTGAAAATCCCTCTTCCGGAATAAAGGGCTCAACAGAATCTTCCTCAAAATGATGTTTTTCGATTATTTTATCCGGCAGGTCCTGTACGGTCAATTCATCTCCTTCAGCCAATATTATCATCCTTTCAATGATATTCTCCAGTTCCCTCACATTCCCGGGCCATTCATACTCCATAAATGCCTTAATCAGGTCCTTTGACATCACCTTCATCTTTTTCCTTCTGGATTTTGATATATTATCCATAAAATGATGAATCAGAAGCGGTATATCGCTTCGCCTTTCCCTGAGGGGTGGTATTAAAATTGGAATCACCTTAAGCCTGTAATATAGATCCTCCCGGAAATGTCCGTCCTGGACGAGTTTATCCAGATCCCTGTTTGTGGCGGCAATCACCCTGATGTCACACTTTATTGTTTTTGTACCGCCTACCCTCTCGAATTCCTGCCCCTGAAGGATGCGTAAAAGTTTTACCTGCAGGTGGGGGCTCATCTCCCCGATCTCGTCAAGAAATATGGTGCCGCCGTTTGCCAGTTCAAACCTCCCTATGCGGGTCCTGATCGCATTCGTAAATGCCCCCTTTTCATGTCCGAAAAGTTCGCTCTCTAGGAGTTCCTCGGGGATTGCGCCGCAGTTCACCGGGATCAGCGGCTTGTCTCTTCTCATACTGTTATAGTGTATAGCCTTGGCAACCAATTCCTTCCCTGTGCCTGATTCCCCGAGTATAAGTACGGTGCTGTCCGTATCGGCGACTTTTTCAATTACCTTGAATACCTTGTGCATCTGAGTGCTGTCACCGATAAAATTTTCAAACTTATACTTTCTCTTTAACTGGTTTTTCAGGGATAAATTCTCTCTCTTGATATCCCTGAATTCAAGCGCCCTCTGAATCACCAGAAGCACCTCTTCCATCTTTACAGGTTTGGCAAGATAATCAAAAGCGCCTGATTTCATTGCATCAACAGCGTTTCTTATTGTGGCATATCCTGTGAGTATTATCCCTATTGTGCCCTGAGAGTGCTCGTTTATATATTTCAGAACCGACATTCCGTCCACTTTAGGCATATTAAGATCAATAAGGGCAATATCATAAATATCCTTGTCAATTAAATCGATGGCGGCTTCACCGTTCTGTGCAGTATCAACATCAAAATCTTCATGGCGAAGGACATCTGAAAAATACTCTCTTATCTTCACTTCATCGTCAGCAACCAGTATTTTTGCCTTGGGCATCTCAATCCTCCATTTATTATGAACTTATCCGGGCGTGTCATAAAAAATATTCGCCAATATTTTGGCAATAAAAAATCATACTGTCATTGTTTTAACATTTTTTTTATAAAGATCAATAATTTTTTATCAAATTTTTGACATAAATGCATAGGACCTACAAAATCGCACATAAAATTCTTTGCATGATCCTAATTTATGGCTTTAACATTGACACTTCGCCAAACAGTGAACTATGTTCTATTAATTTGTCACAAATTTTAACGCTTCGCTGGAGGCATTATAGATAATCCGGCAGGGATCAGATTATGAACCTGATTAAAGATAACAACAATAACGAGTCTTCTTGGATGTTAATAATAGACGATGCAGATCTTATCCGCGTCTGTGAGGTCCTTTCAAAGAAAAAGGTCATGGGGGTGGATCTGGAATCGGACTCTATGTTCCATTACAGGGAAAAGATATGCCTTGTCCAGATATCAATACCCGGTCTTAATATATTGATAGACACCTTATCCGTAAAAGACCTCAGCCCCCTTTATCCCATCTTCTCAAACCCTGAGATCCGAAAGGTCTTTCACGGTGCGGACTATGATATAAGGTCCCTGTTCCGCGACTTTAAGATAGAGGTAGGCTCCCTCTTTGACACGCAGATTGCCGCCAGATTCCTCGGAACAACACAGACAGGCCTCTCTTCCATCCTGGAGAGCAGATTCGGCGTCCGCCTTGAAAAGAAATATCAGAAGAGCGACTGGTCCAAACGCCCCCTCTCCATGGATATGCTTCAATACGCAATCCAGGATACATTGTATCTCATACCGCTTTCAAATATGCTTGAAGATGAACTGAGGGAAAAGGGACGCCTCTCATGGTTTGAAGAAGAATGTGAGCTTCAGAGCAGGGTCAGGTTTTCTCCACCCAACGACGGACCTCTATATCTAAGATTCAAGGGGGCCTCAAAATTGCCTCCCCGGGACCTGGCAACCCTTGAAGAGATATTGAAATGGAGGGAAGAACTTGCCTCAAGGAAGGATATCCCGCCCTTTAAGGTCCTTGGCAACGAGCAGATATTTGCCATTGTAAATAAAAAACCCTCTGATATGGAGGACCTCTATTCCTTTAGCGCGAAACAGGTAAACAGTATCGGAAGGGCCATACTGAAGTGCATACAGACCGCGATGAATATGCCTGATGATAATCTTCCCTCCTTTCCAAAGGAAAAGAGGCGCAAGCAGAGCGCTTTAACATTAAAGAAGATTAACGCACTTAAGAAATGGCGGGAGGAATACGGCAAAAAAACAGGCCTCGACCCGTCGGCTATCTGCCCGAATTCTCTCATACAGGCAATATCTGCAATGGATCAATGTTCCATTGATGGATTTAAGGGATTGGTCGAGATGAGAAAATGGCAGATCAATCTTTTCGGTAAAGAGGTATGCGCCCTCCTCTCCTCGATTTGTTGAATCGTCCGGGTTGATGATTGAGTTGATAAGACAGGGTTTTAATAAATCTTTCCCCTTGAAGTTGTGACATTCGACTGTTACGGGAATAGAGTGACAATCTCATTCCCTCATTACCGTCAGGGTCTTGATGGCGACCCGTCCGTTGTCATCCACCGCCCGGATCTGGAATCTCCCGGCGTCCGCCTCCCACAGAAAAATGTCGCTGGGCCTGCTTTGCCCGATATAGGCATTGTCTGCAAACCAGTAAAGCGTTTTAACCCCGTTTTCCGCCGTGGCCTCCAGCGGCACCCGGTCGCCCCCTGCCCCGTCATTTCTCAGGATATATGTCACGGCGCTGTCGGGAGAGATGATCTGTGGAGACATCCCCTTCTCATCTCTGTCTTCGAGGTCGCAGTCTTCCATAAAGGCCGGGGGTTCGGGCCTGTAGATTCCGGCTTCATGAAAGATCTTGCTGATGTCTGAAGGCCAGAATTCAAACACCTCATCCCGGGTATAAGGAGGACCGGAACAACATGCCCTGAGCCCGGTCTTGACATCAATGGCGATGGCTCGATGGATGGTGGAGACTGTAATTGGGGAAACACCCGGAATGAACCAGGTCTTTACGGTCTTAGGGGTATAACAGTTGGGAAGCCCTCCCGAGACGGCACAGACCGTGACCTCCTCCAGGTTGAGTTCATTAATGTCCGGCCCGGGGTGTTGAAGGGCGCCTGTGCGGTCTCTCAGGAAGGAGAGGATGTCGAAAAAGATCGGACCGGCTGTGTTCCTGCCGACAAATGAAGGGTTTCCTGCCCCTGTGAAGTCTCCCACCCAGACCACCAGCGCCAGATCGTTTATCACACCCGCGGCCCAGGCATCTCTGAATCCCCAGGATGTCCCTGTCTTCCAGGCTACCATGGAATTTTTGTCTTCATCTGCAAATTCCTGATCAGGGGATGGATTCTTCATGAGCA
This sequence comes from Deltaproteobacteria bacterium, assembly GCA_016929815.1. Classification (GTDB taxonomy): domain Bacteria; phylum Desulfobacterota; class DSM-4660; order Desulfatiglandales; family HGW-15; genus JAFGIC01. The sequence continues at coordinate 4,283 of JAFGIC010000240.1, read as the reverse complement.
TGTCCAGAACCAGGTAGCAGGCCTCAGGCGAAAGGAGTCTGATCCCTGAAAAAGAACTCTCGCCGCTGAATTGCACGCCCTTCATGACGCCCCCGTTGGCCAGCATGGCATAGAGTTCGGACATCTCGATCATAGACACCTCTCCTCCGCCCAGGACCAGGGAGAGGCCGTAAAAATCCCTGTCTTTCATCTTAGAGATGCCTGCCATCTTCAGAAACCCATAGAAGTCCGGATCTTCAAGCCGGCCTGCCAGGGTCAGGGCCGGGACGTTTCTGCTGCGGATCAGGGCCTGGGTGGCTGAAAGAGGCCCCTGGAAAGTACCGTCAAAATTTTCAGGCGTATAGGCCCCGTACCTGAGGGGCGTGTCCTTGAGAAGGGTCATGGGATGGATCAGCCCCTGATCCAGGGCCAGGGCATAGACAAAGGGCTTTAGCGCTGAACCTGGAGAGCGTTTGGCCGTGGCTGCGTTCACCTGCCCGGAGATCGCAGAGTTGAAGAAATCCACGGACCCCGCCATGCTGAGGATCGACATGGTCCTGGTATCGATAAGAAGTGCAGCCGCGTTCTTTATCCCGTCGTTATTTCTCCTTTTAACATGCCGTGAGAGGATGGCCTGTATCCCGTCTTGAAGATCCAGATCCAGAGATGTCTTAACCGCCCCTGAAGGGGCGACGGACTGAGATGCCAAGACATAATCCGCAAAGTGCGGGGCCTTGAAGGGAATGGTTTCAGGAGAACCGCACGCCAGGGGAAGAGACATGAGCCCTGAATCTTTAGCATAGGATGGATTGACGGCCACATATCTTTGAAAGAGGGCCTGCCTGGCCTCGTCCATCCTGATATACCCGCTTTTATCTGAGGGACACCTGGCGGAAGGATTCTGCGGTATCACCGCCAGGCTAAGTGCCTCGGGAAAGGACAGGTCCATGGGCCTTTTCCCGAAGTAGATCAGGCCGGCAGCGCCGATTCCTTCAATATTCCTGCCGTAGGGCGCCAGGTTGAAATAGGCCTCCAGGATGCGTTCCTTGGAATAATGGCGCTCCAGTTGAAGGGCGCGGAGGATCTGAATGATCTTCCCCGGGATGGTAGTGGTTTTGAGGGAAAAGCGCATCCGTGCCGTCTGCATGGTGATCGTGGATGCGCCTGTCAATCTCCCCTTAAGTATTATCGAATTACACAGCGCCCTTACAATGGAGCAGGGATTTACCCCGGGATGGCGGTAAAAGAAGCGGTCCTCATAGAGGAGGGTGGCGTCGATCATGTCCTTTGGGATCTCCTCGATCGGGACAAAAAGCCGGTAGGCATCCTCGGAATTCAAGGTCAGCCGTATCAGCCGGTCCCTGGAATCAAAGATCGCCGTGGATTGGGACAGCTCAGGATAAAGGCCGGGATCAGGTATCCATGCATACAGCACAGACCCAGCAAGCGCCGAGAACACAGCCGCAATCACAAGACGGGATGAAAAGGGCCTCTTCCCGTAAAGGCGTATCATGCTAAGATCCCCCAAGTGCCTGATTGTATAACTACTTAGTGCCCGTCCGAAGACACCGGCTTTCGAATTCAAGCTGTCAGCCTTCAGCCTTCAGCGCTCCGCAAGATCTTTCAAATTCTTTGACTTAGCTGACTGGTGATCGCTGAACGCGACTCGACTGAATCCGTCGAAGTCTGAAAGCTCCATTCATAAATGTCCTGATTATGGCTGGACACTAATCTTCCCCGCCAGACTCCTCGCCCTGATCCTGCTGTCATACAACGATTCCGCAAAGGCCGGAGGCGCGGTGAATTCGCCGGGCGCAGTCACCCGCACAGTGTAAGACAGTTCCGTTATCTGATCCGTAAAAGAACCGTAAAAGACGACCCTGTCCTCCCGTACGTCTATATAGTCCATACGGTATTCGTTTGCCCGGACAGACTGGGTATCCGGTGAGAAGCACCCGGCAAACATGTCCGTAACCGCAACATTTTTCACATCCCTGCCGTTAATGGCCCTGATCTTGAGCACAACCGTGACATCATCCCCCGAGGAGATGGGAAGATTCGCCTTTGCCGGGGAAGGCTGGAATTCCCTCATGATCTCCAGCCCGTCTCTGATCTCAACAGAGGGCAGATCCCGGTCGAATCCGCTTTGGGTGAGTGTGTAGAAGAACCTGCGCCCTGCCTTGATGTCAATGCCGGTTTCGTCTGTTGCAAATGAAGCGCTCGGAAAGGGATCATTTTTCAGTTGAAGCGTTTCTCCCTTGCCCTTTTCCCTGCGCCGGCTGACGGTGATAGACCCGAGCGTCTCATCGGTCGGCCAGGCCGAAAGCGCCAGGATGGTCCAGGCGGCATCAAAGGTATTGAAAGAGCCGTTGAGCACCGGCTTGATCATCCGATTGATGGACTCTTCGCTGACCTTGGAGAGTTCTTGAGGGAAGTGCCTGGCCGTAAGATACAGGTTGATCCCTTCCGCGGCGCCGGAGTTCAGGGAAAAGATATCCCACTTTGTCTCGGTGGCCTTGAACTTCCCGAACAGTGCCCTGGCCTTTTTGTCCTGTTTCAGGAGGCTGTAGCTTGCGGCCATGAAGGATGCGGTTATCTCCCCTTTCCATGCCGTCTCATGTTCCAGGTCCTTTTCAAGATCGATCAGGAAATTGGACGTAACAACCTCGTTCCTGGTAAGGAGATAGATGCTGTAGGCGCGCAGTCTTGCCGATGCGCCCTTGGCTGTTATCCCTGCCTTCTCCCGCAGATATGACATCCCCCGGACGAGCATATCCCCCGGCACGGAAAACCCGGCCTGGCTTGCGTCTGTAAGAAAATGAAGGCCGTAAAGGGAGGCCAGATCATTGGATGGGCCCCCTGGCCACATGGCGAACCCGCCATCCGCCGTCTGCCGCCCCCGAAGCATATCAACCGCGGTCTGAACCTTTTTCCCTGCCTTTTCCCTTGTATAAGAATCCCCGGGATAAGCCGCATAGGCAAGGGCGGGAAGCCCCCGGCTCAAAAGCTGCTCAGTGCACCCGTAGGGAAATTCATTCAGCCAGTCTTCGAGCCCCGCGGCAAGGACAAGGGGGGAGCCTGACAGGCTCACCTTCTGTGTTGAATGCTCCGGGAGGATCTTTCTCTGTATGGTCAGACTTACACTCCCTGAATCCGCAACGCCGGAGGTCAGGGTGGTCATCATAGGCGTGGGCGGACGTATGGATACGGAGGCGGATGTCCCGGCCTTGATCTCTCCGGATTCTGCCTTGAAGCGCAGTGTTGCCTCTCCAGGCCCGCCCACAGTCTTCACCTTATAAACAGCGCCGGCCTCTCCATTTTCATCAATAGTAAGACTTTGAGCCGGATACCCCTCTATGCTGAAACCCTCGCCCGGTTCGACCGTAAGTTTGACCGGCAAGGCCTTTCCTGAGCCTTCGGCAACATTGGCGACCCCTACCGTCATGGTAAAGGAATCCCCTGGTGTCACTGCCAGAGGAAGCACGGGATTGATTACAAAGGGGCCCCTCACAATAACACCCTTTTCAGCCGAGCCCATGCCTGTATCGTCCACTGCCACGGCCATGACCCTAACCTCGCCGTTGAAGGTATCCGGCGTCTCCCATGAAACGGTCTGCTCTTCCGGCCCAGAATCAAGTATGCCGGACCAGTACACCGCCGGCCTGTTGTTCTTCCTGGCAAAGGGATTCAGATGCCTTGCGCGAAGCGCGGCCGCATCCGCGTCTCCGCCTATCCCCATCCTCTGAATCAGGACGTCGTATTCAGGCAGGATGAGGTCTGCCGTCTGAAAGGTCGAGACCTCCAATGCCAGTTTTCGAAGGAAGTGGTCCAGGGGAACCGGCGTCTTATATGAGGCGTACTGAAGGATGCCCTCATCCGCGGCAAAGACAACAATCTTGCACTGCCGGTTCGTCCTGAAGGATATCGCCATATTGTCTCCCGGCAGGACCTTCTCCGGGACCCTTATCTCCGGGATAACCTGCCTTTTCTCCCGGTCGATTGAAAAGGAGGCAGCCGCATAGCTCAGGGGGCTGGTGAAGATATCAGGATCATTGATGGAGCGCACCAGGGCCACACACAAATAGGCGTTTCCCTCAAGCCCCTCGGGAACCTTAATGGTCTGGACGGATGTAAGCCCCTCGGCCATGAACCATTTGAAGGCATGGACCCGGTCGGTCTCAATGGTTATAAGGCCTGTTCCCTGATAAGGGGTTGTGATCTGAAACTTCAGCTCTCCTCCCTGCCTGATATTTTCATTGCTCAGCTTTATGGAGAGTTCCGCTGCCTTTTCGATCTCAGCCGTG